>JBDTYM010000023.1:0-47969 GCA_040005635.1 Dokdonella sp.
ACGCGCGGTACTGGTAGTTCTGTGCAGCATCGGTGAGGTTGTAGCCGGATTCGGAAATGCCCCACGGCACGCCCTGCTGTTTCGCGTAGGCGATCTGGCGCGCGACCGCGGCGCGGCAGGTCTCGGCGAGCAGTGAACCGGGGAAGGCCGGCATTACCAGCAGCGGCATCAAGTACTCGAACATCGAGCCACTCCACGACAGCAGCGTCGGAGCGCCCCCGCGCGCGGTCAACAGGCGACCGAGCGCAAACCAGCTTTCCTGGGGTATCTGTCCGTTCGCGATCGCGGTGAATACACCGAGACGCACTTCGGAAGCGAGCAGGTCGTAGTAGCCGCCGTCACGGCGCGCCTCGGTCACGTTGTAACCGATCGCGAACAGATGCCGCTTCGGATCGTAAAGGAAGCTGTAGTCAACGACCGCGTGCTCGGCGCATAGCGCAGCCAGTCGTTCGATGTCGCGCAGACACAGGCGTGCGCGCACCGGTGCCGGCTCGTCGGCCGGGTTGGCGGCAAGTTCGGCCAGGGTCGGAACGCTTGCTGCATCGACGGTCTGCGCTAGTGGCAGCCAGGCATCGAAGTCGCCGAGTGCGTCGCGGCATTCGCGCGCGAAGGTCTGTGCTGCGATGTCGAGCGCGCCGTCGGCGTGAGTGACGAGCGCCAACACGGCGTCGTCGGCCAGATGCGACAACGCCTGCAGGCGCTCGCGCACGATACGTGGCAGCGGCGCGGGATCACGCTCGTGTTCGGCGAGGTGCGTCTCGATCGCGGCGAGCAGGTCGGCACTGCGGTTGTGTGCGGCATCGCGCAGCACGGAGAACGTGTCGGCCAGTCCATCCAGCACGCGAGCATGCACCACCGGCGCATCGACCAGTTGCAGCAGACCCTGGCGCAAGGTCAGCAGATGACCGATGAGGTTTCCGCTGTCGACCGTCGAGATGTATTGCGGCAGCAGCGCCTGCAGCGTTTCGGTGTCGTACCAGTTGTAATAGTGGCCACGGTAGCGGTCGAGGCGTGCGAGCGTGTCGAGGGTCGATCCAGTGCGCGCGAGCAGGGTGGTCACGCCGATGTAGCCGAGATCGTGGGCGCTCAGATTCGCCAGCAGGCTGAGGCCGATATTCGTCGGCGACGTGCGCCGGGCGACTTTCGCGATCGGCTGTTCCTGGTAGTTGTCCGGCGCCAGCCAATGGTCGTCGGCATTGACGAATTGTTCGAAGAACGCCCAGGTGCGACGCGCGGCGTTGCGCACGAGACGTTTCTGCGCCGCGTCGAGCACCTGCGATTCGCGCCTCGGCGCCGCGTTGAGCCAGCGCTCGAACAGCGGCGCCAGCAGCCAGAGCAGCAGCCATGGCGAGGCGACGGCGAACGCCGCCGGATACACGCGCAGCAAGAGTACTCCGAGTGCGATGGCCAGAACCGGCGCGATCCAGGGCGACGGCGCCAAACGTGCAGAACGGCGCGCATTGCCCTCGGCGAGGGAGCGCGAGGCGACCCATTGCAGCAACCGTCGCCGCGAGACGTGCACGCGCCAGAACGTGCGTACTATCGCGTCGATGCTGAGCCAGGCGTCGAACGGCAGGCTGGCGACGATGAAGGCGAGTTGGCCGAAACGGCGGCCGGCGTCGCGCAGGCTCAACGCCAGATGACGACCGAGCGTGACGTCGGACGATTTGCGCGACGTCGCGAGCGCGACGTCGAGAATGATCGGCAGCAGCAGGATTTCCAGCGCGACGGCGGTCCAGAAACCGGCTTGGCCGAGCACGGTCCAGCCGAGCAGCAGCATCGCGAGCAGTGCGACCGGCACCAGGCTGCGACGCAGATTGTCGAAGATCTTCCAGCGCGACAGTCCGGACAGCGGATTGACCTCGCGCTGGGTGCCCGCGGTAGGTACGCGCGGGAACAGCCATTCGGCGATCTGCCAGTCGCCGCGGATCCAGCGATGACGCCGGCGCGCATCGAGCGCGGGCGTCTGCGGGTAGCGTTCGTAGAGTTCGACTTCGGTGATCAGTCCCGAGCGTGCGTAGGAGCCTTCGAGCAGATCGTGGCTGAGAATGCGGTTGAGCGGGAAGCGCGATTCGAGCACATGCTCGAACGCATCGACGTCGTAGATGCCCTTGCCGGTGAACGAGCCTTCGCCGAAGAGATCCTGGTAGGTGTCCGACACCGCGCGCGTATAGGGATCGAGGCCGGGATCGCCACCGAACAGCAGCGCGTAGCGCGAATCGCGATCGATCGCAAAACTGGTACCGATGCGCGGTTGCAGAATGCCGTAGCCGGCGACGACGCGGCGTGTCGCGGCATCGAAACGAGGCCGGTTCAACGGATGCTCCATCGCTGCGACGAGCTCGCGCGCGGCATCGCGTGGCAGTTGCGTATCGGTATCGAGGGTGATCACGTAGCGCGTACCGGCGAGCCGGCCGATGTCGCCGACGAGGCGTGAAAAGCGTTCCGCGCCATGGCCGCGCAACAGCGCGTTCAATTCGCCGAGCTTGCCGCGCTTGCGCTCGAAGCCGATCCAGTTTTGCTCGCTGTCGCTCCAGCGGCGTGGCCGGTGCAGCAGGAAGAACAGGTCCGCGCCGGCGTGCGCGTAGCGCGTATTCAATGCGGTAATGCCGTCGGCGGCGACCGCCAGCACGGTGTCGTCGTCCGCACGCCGTTCCTCTTGCCAGTCGCCGAAGTCGGTGAGCAGACCGAAGCGCAGCGCAGGATCACGATTGGCGAGGAAACGGATCTCCAATTCGTCGACCAGTTCGGTTGCCTCGTCCGCACTGCCGAGCAGGCTCGGGACGACGACCAGGGTTTGCGCATGCGCCGGTACGCCGTCGCGAAAATCCAGACGCGGCAGCGAGCGCGGAGCGAGCGCGAGCGAGGCGAACTGGTTGACCAGGGTCAGCGCGAGCTGGCTCAGTGCAATGATCGCCGCCAATGCACTCAGCGCGGCCAACCACGGCGATACGCTCGTGTAGGGCAGATGCAGCAGCGCCGGCAGCGCGAGCAGGGCGCCCATCGCGAGCAACACGGTGAAATACGCCGGGAACGCAACCGCGCCTGCGCGCAGCGTGGTGAAGCGACGCTGCAGCCCGCAGCCCCGCTGCAGGTGGGCCAGACCGGCGTCCATGAGGTAGTAGCCGACGTGCGCCTGCGCCTGCGCATCGTCCGCATGGCCGGCGGCGGAACGCGCGAGGTCGATTGCCAGACGCGCGACGGCGGTTTCGGATTTGTGCACGCCTTTCGCGAGCTTTTCCACGGCGTGGCGGTAGTGGTCGCGCGTGGCGAAGTCCATGCTGGCGTAAACGGCTGCCGGATCCTCGCGCAGCACGCGTTCGACGTGACTCGCGTTCTCGACGAACTCGCGCCAGTCGACCGCCTCGAGCAGACGCAGGCTGCCGATACTATTGCTGATCGAGACCTGATCGGCCGCCTCTTCCTGGTTGGTCGCATGCACCAGCTGTTCGATGGTCAGTCCAGCTTCGCGCAGGCGCTGCTCGATCCAGGTCAGCGGCAGCGCGAGCGCGGCGCTGTGTCCTTGCAGCCGGCGCACGAGTTCGGCGACGAAGGCGCCTTTCATCGGCGGCTGCGAGCGCGCCATGTCGGCGACGACGAGGATCAGGTTGTTCGGCTCCTTCTCGACGATGTCGATCATCGCGTCGGCCCAGTTGCCGGCGAGATTGCGATAGCGGCGATCGTCGCGCACGCGAAAAGCGACGCGACGCAGGTTCTCGATCAGCGCCAGGCGCAGCATGATCGGAATCGCCCATAGCTCGCCGAGCGCGAGCGGGGTGGTTTCCTGGTACGCGTTGACGAAGCGCGCGAGCGTATCCGGATCGACGCGGCCGTCGCCGTGCGAGATCGCGTTCAACGCGATGTCGTAGACGCGCGGCAGGCCGGCCGAAGCGCCGCGTTCCAGACAGGGCAACTCCGAGCTGTAGCGTTGCGGCAGATGGCGTCGCGCCGTGCGGATCTGCTCGTCGATCAGGTAGAGGTTGTCGAGCAGCCATTCGCCGGCCGGCGTGACGCGATGGCCGGCCTTGATCGCGTCGGCGAGCACCGCGCAGCTGTTGCGCAGCACGATCTCGTTGTCGCCCAGGCGCTGCAGCAGCAGGCCGTCCGTACTGCGGCCGATGCGCACCTGATGACTGCCGGCGAGTGCGCGGCCGTGTTCCTCCATCTGCTCGGTGCTGAGCAGTTCCGCACGCAGCGGCGCATCGCCCTCGTCGATGATGGCGTCGGGAATGTGTGGACGCGACGCGGAGCGGAACGGGAACCAGCGGGGTAAAGACGGCACACACTCTCCCATGCGATGCGGGAGCGCGCGCGTCGATTGCGTCCCGGACTCTACAACGGGTGCGGCAGCGCTTCGGAAAGCGGCCGCACAGTCAGGTCCGCCATCTTGCCGATGGTCGGCTTAACGTTTCCGCAGTTTGCTGTTGCGATAACCATAGCCGGCATAGATCGCCATGCCGATCACGGTCCAGATCACCAGCAACGTCCAGTTGTACCAGCTCATCGTGCTGAGCAGGAGCAGGCAGCTCGCGATGCCGAGCGTGCAGGTGACCGGCGCCCACGGTACACGGAACGTGCGCTTTGCGTCGGGTTGCGTGCGGCGCAGGATCCACACGCCGGCGCAAACGGCGCAAAAGGCGATCAGGGTGCCCATCGAGACGAGGTCGCCGAGCACGTCGAGCGGGAACACGGCGGCCAGTGCGGCGATGCCGATGCCGGTGATCACGGTGTTGATGTGCGGTGTGCAATAGCGCGGATGGATCTTTGCAAACACCGGCGGCAGCAGGCCGTCGCGGCCCATGATCATGAAGATGCGCGGCTGCGCGATCACCATCACGAGAATCACCGAGGACAAGCCGATCAGCGCGCCGAGCTCGACCACGATGCGCAGCCAGCCAAGTTCCGGATGTGCGCGCACGGCGGTGACGACCGGTTCGCTGGTGCCGAGCTGGCTGTACGGCAAAAGGCCGGTCAGGACTGCGGCCATGCCTATGTAGAGGATGGTGCAGATCGTCAGCGAGACGATCGTTCCGATCGGCAGGTCGCGTTGCGGATTCTTCGCTTCCTGTGCTGCGGTCGAGGTCGCCTCGAAGCCGATGTAGGCGAAGAACACCATGGCCGCCGCGCGCAGCACGCCGGACCAGCCGTACTTGTCGCCACCCTGGTTTTCCGGAATGAACGGATGCCACAGGTCCGGATTGACATAGTGCCAGCCGGCCGCGATGACGATGATGATGAGGCCGACCTTGAGGATCACCATCGCAAGATTGGCGCCGCTCGATTCGCGAATGCCGACATAGCACAACCACGTCAAGGCGAGCACGATTGCGACCGCCGGCAGGTTGAACAAGGCGCCGGTGGTGACGAGATGGTTGTCCTGGAACGCCAGCGGCGCATTCGTCAGTGACGCCGGCAACACGATGCCGAAGTGTTCGAGCAGACTGGTGAAGTAGCCGGTCCAGCTGACCGCGACCGCGGACGCCGAGACGCCGTATTCGAGCACCATGTTCCAGCCGATGAACCACGCGACCAGTTCGCCGAGCGTCGCATACGCGTACGAATACGAACTGCCGGACATCGGGATCAGCGTGGCGAACTCGGCGTAGCAAAGCGCGGTGAAGCTGCAGCAGATCGCCGCGATCACGAACGAGAGGATGATCGCCGGTCCCGCGTGTTCCGCGGCCGCCGTGCCGGTGATCACGAAGATGCCGCCGCCGATCACCGCGCCGATGCCGAGCGCGGTCAGGCCCCACGGCCCGAGCGTGCGCTTGAGGCAGGGGCCGTCGCCGCTGTCGTATTCGGAGAAATCGGTTTTCTTCGCGAGCAGTTGATCGAGCATGTCGGTTCCGGCGGCGCCAGCAGATTACGTGCAAAGAATGAGGCCGGCGACGATGCGCCGGCCCCGGGTCAGTTCCGCAGCAGTCGCATGGATCAGTTCGCGTTCCGCGCGGCGAGGTGACTGCGACGGTAGCCGTAAAGCCGGTAGACGACGAGACCGATCGCTGCCCAAACCACGAAGACGAGCTTCGCGGTCATGCTCAGGTTGACGAACAGCAGCAGGCAACCGAACACCGCCAACGGGCATACCAGCCAGGCCATTGGCGTACGGAACGGCCGCGCGCGTTCCGGCTGCTGCTTGCGCAGGATCAGCACGCCGATCGAAACCATCGCGAACGCGAGCAGGGTGCCGGAATTCGACGTATCGGCGAGTTTTCCGACCGGGAAGAATGCCGCGCAGATCGCCACCACGACACCGGTGATGATGGTGATCACATGGGGCGTGTGGAAGCGCGGATGCACTCTCGACAGCACCTCCGGCAGCAGTCCGTCGCGCGACATCGTGAAGAACACGCGGGTCTGGCCGAACATCATCATCAGGATCACCGACGGCAGCGCCAGAATCGCCGCGATACCGATCCAGTTGCCGAGGGTCGGCCAGCCGATCAGGCGCAGCGCGTGCGCCAGCGGTTCCTTGCTGCAGACCAGGGCTTGCGAGGTCGCACAGGCGGCAGCCATCGCTTCGCTGCCGGGATCGAGCGGCATGCCGTTGGCGCCAAGCATCGGCTGTGCGCCGACCGAGCCGGCAGCGCTGTAGCCGACCAGCAGATAAAAGATCGTGCAGATCGTCAGCGAGCCGATCAGGCCGATCGGGATATTGCGGTTCGGATTCTTGGTCTCCTCGGCCGCGGTCGATACCGCATCGAAGCCGACATAGGCGAAGAAGATCGATGCCGCCGCGCCCAGCACGCCGACGCCGCCCAACGGGCTGCCCCAGCCGCCGGGCAGGAATGGCTCGAAGTTCGAGCTCTTCACTGCAGGCAGGGCGATGCAGATGAAAACGGTCAGCGCGATGATCTTGATCGCCACCAGCACCGAGTTGACCTTCGCGCTCTTCGAGGTGCCGATGACCAGCAGGAAGGTGATGACCAGCGAGATCAACAGTGCCAGCAGATTGAAACTGCCGCCAGCATACGGTCCGCTGCGCAGCGCTTCAGGCAGGGCCAATCCGCCAGGCTGGACCAGGCCGAACAGATCGCTGTGCGCCAGCAGGCCGTTCATATAGCCCGACCAGCCGACCGAAACGACGGCGGCGCCAACCGCATACTCGAGCACGAGCGCCCAGCCGACGATCCAGGCGATCATCTCGCCCAATACGCCATACGTATAGGTATAGGCGGACCCCGATACCGGCAGCATCGAGGCAAGCTCGGCATACGCGAGCGCGGCCAGCGCGCAGACGGTGGCGGCGATCACGAACGCGACCATCATGCCGGGACCGGCTTTCTGGCCGGCTTCGGCGGTCAGCACGAAGATGCCGGTGCCGATCACGGCGCCGATGCCGAGCATGGTCAGCTGCAGCGCTCCGAGTTGTCGTTTGAGGGACTTCTTTCCTGCCGTTTCAAGAATCTGATCAAGCGGTTTGACTCGCCAGAAAATCATCGCGTCCCCTTGGATTCTGCTGTGGTGCAAGACGACCGGCCAGCCATGCAGCCTGCTGGTCCCGAGCGTCGATGGTTTCGTTTGGACCCGCGTCCGCAAGCCGTAACGCACCGGTAAAATACGCGACCCCCGACAGGGCGGCAAGGGAACCCGGTCATGTCAGCAAGCACGCCTGCAGCGCGGCCCATGCGGGCCTATCAGGAAGATTGGCTCGTTTCCATCGATGCCTATGCGCTCGCGTGGCCGCAGGAGATCGCGGCGATCACGCTGTTTCGGGCGTTCATGTCGGCGCATTCGGATGCGGCTTGCCGAGAACGCAGCGAAGGTCATCTGACCGGCTCGGCCTGGCTGGTCAGCGCCGATGGCGAGCGCGTCCTGCTGACCCACCATCGCAAGCTCGATCGCTGGCTGCAGCTCGGCGGGCATGCCGACGGCGACGCCGATCTTGCACGCGTCGCGTTGCGCGAGGCGGAGGAGGAATCCGGCCTGACCGATCTCGTCGTCGAAGCGGCGATATTCGATCTCGATCGTCACCAGATTCCGGCGCGCGGCGACGTGGCCGCGCATTGGCACTATGACGTGCGTTACGTGGTGCGCGCGAGCATGTGTGAAAACTTCCGGGTCAGCGAGGAATCGCATGCGCTCGCATGGCGCCGCATCACCGATCTCGCCACCGACGCGACCGCGGATGCGTCGATGCAGCGGATGGCACGCAAATGGATTGCGCGACGCATGCAAGAAAGCGCCGATTGATCCGGCGCGGTCTCAGCGGGGGGCGCGGGCTGGCTGTGCGGCGGGTTTCTTGCGCATGCGCTCGGCGCGATAGGGATTGCGCTCGAGGTAGCCGTCGCTCAGCGTCTGCAGAAAGGCGACGACATCGTCGATCTCGCGGGCGTCGAGGCGCGGCTTCGCGCCCGGCTTCTGGCCGTCGAACGGCGCATCGCGGTTGATGTTCGCGCGGTACTCGGCAGGCAGGTCATCGTAGCGGTCCACGCTGCCGTCCTTGTTCTTCGCATACCAGCGTGCCGGCGTGATGTCGCGCTTCACATAGAACTCGACGACCTCGTGCAGGTCATGGAATTTCCCATTGTGGAAAAAAGTTCTGCGCAAGGCGACGTTGCGCAGCGTCGGCGTGCGGAACAGACCGCAGAAGTCGGCCTGGCCGGCCTTGTCCTTGCGCTCGGGGCCGCAGGCGCCGAGGTCGCGGAACGCCGGGTCGGCATTGCGCGCAATCTTCCGATTGCGTGGTACGCCGAGCGCGATCAGGCCGTAGTCGGACAGTGCCGGTGCGCCACCATCGAGCGCGCGCTGGCTGATGTGGCATTCGGCGCAGTTGCCCTTGTCCGCGTCCTCGAACAGGGTCAGGCCGCGCTGCTCCCGCGCGCTGAGTTTGGCATTGCCGGTCAGCCAGGCGTCGTACTTGCTCGTGTACGGATTGAATTCGTCGTAGTCCTGCTCGAACGCGCCGAGCGCATGCACGACCGCATCGAATGCATCGGCGTCGCCGTCGAGCGCCTGTTCGCCAAGGGCCTCGCGCAACAGATGCGCATAGTCGGTCTTGCGGATCGCGGCAGCGACGCCCGCGGCGCTGTTCGCCATCTCGAATGCGGACAGCAGCGGAATGCGCGCCTGGTTTTCGCCGCGATCGACGCGACCGTCCCAGGTCAGACCGCCGGTCGGGCCGGCATCGATCGACTCGTCGCCTTCCTCGTCGGAGTCATGATAGTGATTGCTGTACGGCGGAACGCGATTCAGATACGTCAGCGTCGGCGGCGCGCGGAAGCCGCGTCGTTTCATGTCGTCGCCGCCCGGCTGCACGTCGAGCGCGTTCGGCGGGTTGTAGCGTCGCTGCGGGTCATGGCAGCTGGCGCAGGACTGTTGGCCGGACTTCGAGAACATACGGTCGGAAAAGATCCGGCGGCCGGCATCGCGCAGCAACGCGGCGCGTTTGAACGCGGCGGCATAGCTCGGCGCTCTCGGCGCCGCCTTCGCGCCGACCGCGGGTGGATCCGCCGCGGCTGCGACGGAGGTCGATAACAGGGCGCCGGTCAGCGCAGTCGCGCAGAGAATGACGTAAAGAGAAGTAAAGGGATGGCGCGAACGCGACAGCATGAATGGGTCGATTTGCCTGTGTGACGCGCACCGGAACTCGTCCGCTCGACGCGGCGGTCAGGCTAGCGCTGTCATATGACAATTCTGTGCAATCCGCTTTCACAGAACTGAAAAATATACCTCTTAGGTTAGACGGCTCGGAGCCTTGGGGCGCCGCCTTTTTCCATTTCCTTGGGGTATTCAGTATGCAAAAGCGAGCCTTGGCTCTAGCGATCGGCGTGACCTTGCTGACCGGCTTCGGCGCACCTTCGCAACCTTCCGCGCAAGAAGCCGGCGGCGGTATCAGCCAGGTCCAGACCGTGGTCGTGATCTACGCGGAAAACCGCGGCTTCGATCATCTCTATGGCCACTTTCCGGGCGCCAACGGCCTCGCCAATGCGACGCCGGCGCAGACGACCCAGCTCGACCGCGATGGCACGCCGATGGCGACGCTGCCGCCGATCGCCGGCAACGGCCTGACCGATCCTTCGGACCCGACGCAGATCCCGACCGAGGAAACCAGCGGCCATCCGAACGAGCCGTATGCACTGGATGATGCGGCCGGCTACAACATCAATTTCAACTACAAGCTGCACGATCTGGTGCACCGTTTCTACAACAACCAGATGCAGATCAACGGCGGCCTCAACAACAAGTTTGCCGCGTGGAGCGATGCCGGCGGTGAAGTGATGGGCCACTGGGACAACTCGGACCAGATGGCCATGTGGGCCGTGGCGCAGCAGTACACGCTGGCCGACAATTTCTTTCAGGGCGCCTTCGGCGGTTCGTTCCTCAATCACCAGTACCTGATCTGCGCGTGTGCCCCGTTCGACTTCAAGACGCAGACCGATCCGGTCACGTTTGCAGCGAATATCTCCGCGGTGAATCCGGATGGCGTGTCATTGCAGATCGATCCGGCGAGCCCGCCGTCGGCGATCGACGGCGTGCCGAAGTACGTGCGCGATGCCGTGCTGACACCGGACTACTACGGCATCAACACGATGCAGCCGCCGTATCAGCCGTCGGCGAACGCGCCGGCAAGCGGCGGCGACCCGGCGTATGCCGATCCGACCAAGCCGAACACGCTGAGCCCGCAGATCGCGACGAATATCGGTGACCTGTTGACACAGAAGGGCGTCACCTGGGCGTGGTATGCGGGCGCCTTCCAGGCCGCGCTCGATCACACTGCGCCGGCCGACGTGGCGTTCCAGTATCACCACCAGCCGTTCAACTACTACGCCAATCTCGCGCCGGGTACGGCAGCGCGCACCGAGCATCTGCGCGACGGGGGTATCGACGGCCAGGCGTTCATCCAAGCGATCGACGCAGGCAGCTTGCCGCAGGTCACGTTCTACAAACCGGAAGGTAAACAGAACCAACACTCCGGCTACGCCAATATCAACAATGGCGACGCGCATATTGCCGATGTGATCTCACACCTGGAAGCCAGTCCTCAGTGGGCGAACATGGTTGTCGTCATCACCTATGACGAAAACGGCGGCTGGTGGGATCACGTCGCGCCGCCGAAGGGCGATCGCTGGGGTCCGGGCACGCGCGTTCCTGCAATCGTCGTTTCGCCGTACGCCAAGCGCGGCTTCGTCGACCATACGCAGTACGACACCGCTTCGTCGCTGCGTTTGATCACCAAGGTGTTCGGCCTGCCGACGTTGGCCGGCCTAGCCCAGCGTGACGAGGCGCTTCGCGCGAATGGCCTGCCGCCGATGGGCGACATGACCGCCGCGCTGAATCTCGGGCCGAACGGTGGTGTGACGGACGCGGTGCCGACACCGGTCAACAGTCGCTGGATGTTGCTGCTGGCGGCGCTCGGTCTGATCGGGCTGGCGGGTTTCGCCCGCTATCGCGAGAGGCTGTAAGGCTTGCTGCAGTCCTGATCGCGGGAGTGCCTGCGATCAGGACTGGCGGCGCAGCCCGCTCGGCATCCTTGCCTCGCCAGAGCCTGATGCAGCGATGCGTGACGGCATCGCTAGCGCAAACTGGACTGAGCCGAGCAGGCATCCCTGCGGCGCAGCCCGCTCGGCATCCTTGCCTCGCCAGAGCCTGATGCAGCGATGCCCGATGGCATCGCTAGCGCATCAGGCTCTACCCGAGAATTCGCCGGTGGTCGTGTTGACCGTGATCTTCTCGCCGTTGGTGATGTATTCCGGTACGAGGATCTCGATACCGGTCGACAGCTTGGCCGGTTTCGGCCGCTTGGTCGCCGTCGCGCCCCTGAGTTCCGGTGCGGTCTCGACGACTTCCAGCGTGACCGATTGCGGCAGCTGCAGCGCGACCGGCGCGTCGTCGATCAACTGGATGTAGCAGCCTTCGATGCCGTCGGCGATGTAGCCGGACGCATCGCCGACGACGTTCGCGTCGAGCGTGTACTGCGTGTAGTCCTCGCTGTCCATGAACACGAACGCTTCGCCGTCCTTGTACGAATAGCTGACGGGGCGGCGGCTCAGCTCGGTTTCCTTGAGGTCGTCCTCGGCGCCCAACGTGATATCGAGTTTCTGGCCACCCGGCACGCTGTACATGATAAAGCGGAACTTGACGTTGCCGCCACGGCCCTGCGGCGAGCTGCGTTCGATGTCGCGGACCTGGTAGACCTTGCCGTCATGCTCGACGACGTTGCCCTTCTTGATTTCGGCTGCTCGCATGGTTCATTCCGTTTTGCAGGTGGTGGGGCGCCGTCGCTACCGATTAACGGAGCACGATCCCTGGGTTCGAATTACTGGTTGCGCTGTCAGCCATCGACCGCGCGTGATCGCCGCATCATTTCGGCGCCAGCCTGATGGCCCCATCGATGCGGATCGTCTCGCCGTTGAGATAGCGGTTGTGCAGGATGAAGGCGACGGTGTCGGCGTATTCCTCCGGCGTGCCGAGTCGGGACGGGTAGGGCACCTGCGCGCACAGCGATTGATAGACCTGCTCCGGCATGCCCTCGACCATCGGCGTGTGGAACACGCCCGGCGCGATCGTCATCACGCGCACGCCGATGCGCGCGAACTCGCGCGCCATCGGCAGCATCATCGCGACGACGCCGCCTTTCGAGGCCGCGTACGCAGCCTGACCGATCTGACCTTCATAGGCGGCGATCGACGCCGTATTGACGATGACGCCACGCTCGTTGTCCTCGCCGGGGACGTTGTGCTGCATCAGATCGGCGGCGGCCTTGGCGACGTTGAAGCTGCCGATCAGGTTGACCGTCACCGTGGTCGCGAAGGTCTTCAGCGACATCGGCCCTTCCTTGCCGAGTACGCGCCCGGCGCCGAGTATGCCGGCGCAGTTGACGACGACATTGAGGCCGCCAAGTGTCGACTGTGCATCCTTGAGGCTCGTCGCGACACCTTCCTCGGACGTCACGTCGGTGCGGAAGTAGCTGGCCGAGCTGCCGAGTTCGACAGCCGCGGCGTGGCCTTTCTCGTCGTTGACGTCGAGCAGCGCGACCGCGGCGCCGTGTGCGACAAGATGGCGCGCGACCGCGAAACCGAGCCCGGAGGCGCCGCCGGTGACGACGGCCTTGACTTGATCGAGCTGCATGAGCGCTCCCTGAAGTGCGAGGGCGCGGATTCTACGCGAGCAATGGCCGCCACGCAGGGCCGATGCGCCGCGAGCGCAGCGGGCTGGCCGAGCCTCAACCGAGAAAGCCGAGGTTCGATGTCGGGAAGCGTTCGAGATACGGAAAGATCGTCGCGAGATCGCAATCGCCGACACCGAGCCAGCGCGCCAACGTCGCCGAATACTGATCGCTCGATGTGGCCGGTATCATCTGGCCGCGTTGCAGGCAGTCCACGCCGTCGAGGGTCTGGTCGGGGAAGAGGCCGCCGCTGGCCGCCGGCGTTCCGTACAGCTGCTGGCCCTGCACCGCACCGCCCATGACGAACTGGTTGCCCGCCCAGGCGTGGTCGGTGCCGTCGCCATCGGTGTTCAACGTGCGGGCGAATTCGGACATCGTGAATGTCGTGACCGAGTCCTGCACGCCCAGCGTCGAGGTTGCCTGATAGAACGCGGCCAGCGCCTGCGAAAGCGTGGTGAACAAGCCGGGCTGATCGTCGAGTTGATCATCGTGCGTATCGAAACCGCCGAGCGAGACGAAGAAGATCTGGCGCTTCGCCTGCAATGCGCCGCGCACCGAAATCACTTGCGCGATCATTTTGAGCGCGTCGGCCAGCGCATTGCCGTCCGGAAATCCAGACAGCGTCGGTGCACCGGCCAGCGCGACACTCATCGCGTTGTAGTAGTCCATCGCCTCGTTGAAGGTGGCGGCATAGGTGCGCGTCAGCGGATCGGCATAGGTCTGCGCGAGCAGATCCTGCAGTGCGGCCAGTTGTGCCGCGTTGGCGCCGCCGTTGTAGCCACGCAAGGCCGTCGGCCCGCCACTCGTGATCGCATACGGTTGCACGTCGATGCCTGCCTGAAAGCGGTTCTGGCCGGACAGCGAGATCGAAATTGGAATGGAGGCGCCGGCGTTCAGTACCTGCAAGCGGTCGGCGACGAGGCCGCCCCAGCCGACCGTGCCGTTCGCTGTCGGCTGCCCGAATTGCCACTGCGCCTGTTGGTCGGCGTGCGAGAACAGCTGCGGTGGCAACGGATAGCCTGTGCTCAGGTACTGCGTCTTGTCGGTCGGTTGCAGCAGCGTGCCGGTATTGACGACGAAGGCGCCGTTCGCGGCATTGAACAGTTGCGCCAGTTCCATGCAATTGGGATGCAGTCCGTAGCTTTGGCCGGGCGATGTACCGAGCACGTCGATCGGGACCAGCTGATCGCGCGCGATCGCCATCGCACCGCGTGAAGCGGAATACGTCGCATAGCGCGTGCTGTCGCTCGGAATCAACAGGTTGAACGAATCGTTGCCGCCGAGCAGGAATACGCAGACCAGCGCACGGTAGTCATCGACCGGCGGATAGGCCGGGCAGCCGAGGCTGGCGCCGAGCGCGGTGTTGATCATGCGCATCTGCGAGAAGACAGCGCTGCCGGCGGCAGCAGCGAGACTGGCGCAGGCGGCATTGCGCAGGAAGTCGCGACGGTTGAGGAAGCGGGAGTTCGTCATGGCGCATCTCACTTCTGGATCGCGAATTCAGGGGAAGCCAACAGCACCTGCAGGGCGGCGCTGACGCGCCCGGCCGGATCGTCGACGGGCAGTTGGGCGAGCATCGTCGTCAGCGTCGTCTGCATGTGCGCGCTCATCGCGCCAACCATCAGGTCGTGGTCGAGCTGTGCAACCAGCGCCGCTGGATTGGCGGCGAGTGCCTGCAGTCCGCGCACGTCGATCGCGATCGTCGCGTTCGTGTTGGCCGGGTTGCCGAGATAGTCGTTCGCACGGCTGCGCAGATCGTTCGCGGTGGAGAACGCGGAACTCTCGTTGGTGATCTGGAACTCCGGCCCATACAGACCGGCATCGCCGAGTTCGCCCGGCGGTCGATAGTCGGGCAGATAGAAATTGAACACCGAAGGTGCGCCGAGCGGCGTTTGCAGATACGCCTGGAAATCCCCGGGTGTGACGGCGTACAGGCCATCCGCCGCCGCGGCGTTGTAGTAGCGATACAGCGCGGTCAGTTTGAGCAGCGGCTCGCGTGCCTTGCCGAACACGTAGGGTGGCGGCGGAGATTGTGCATCGTAGCGCGCCTCGGGATCGAGCAGGATCGCCTTGATCACCGCGCCGAGGTCACCATAGATGCCCTGGCCGTTGTCAGCGAACACGGCGGCTACGCGCGCGATATAGGCCGGTGTGGGATTGCTCGTGGTGAAGCGCTGGATCAACTGGCGCGAAATGAATGGGGCGACGTTCGGGTGGCGCGCGAGGATCTCGAGGCCTTGCGCCAGGTCGTTCTCGCAACCGTTGTGGGCCGGCAGTGTGTAGGCGTCGGAGTCGTCGCCATAGTTTCCGGTATAGCTGAGCAGGGTCTTCGCGTCGGCCTCGTCGTGATAGGTGTCGTAGCAGATCATCGGCTGGTAATCAGCCGCAGCCCAATGGCTGCGCGTCGGATTGCTGTTGAAGCCGCTGGTGTAGCTCCACCCGGTGAACACTTGCGCATAGGCAGCGACGCTCGCCTGCGGATAGGTCGGGATCGGCTCGCAATCCGGATCGACCGGATCGCAATCGGACGGATAGATCGGCGAGAAATCCGGATGGCGCAGCACGAGGCCGATCGCGAACAGTTGCATGACTTCGCGGGCGTAGTTTTCATCGGGATAGGTGCCGAGCGCGGCGTTGCCCGCCTTGTTGCGGATGAACGTCAGCATCTTGCCCATCGCCGGACTGTGCGTGACGTCGGCGAGCAGATTCGTGTAGGTGCCTGCGTGGTATCCGCCGTTCGCGTCGTACCAGCCGGCGGCGTCGCGCGCGAGCGTGTCGTAGTACTCGGCCAGTGCCACCGGATCGCCAGCGAGCATGCTCTGCCCGTATGTGGCGACCATGATCTGGCTGAAGGCCCAGGCCATGCGCTGGCGCAACTGATCCGGTGCCGTGATCGCAGCTTTCAGCCACATCTGCAGGCGATCGCTCTGGCCGGGATTGGGCAACTGCGGAATGCCGTCGACCTGTTCGACATACGGCCGCTCGAGCGTGGCCGGCATCGACAGTTGCTGCTCGATCCATTGCGCATAGCCGACGCCGCGTAGACGCGCGATGTCGCCAGCGGTGGGTCCGAACGTTGCCATGGTGAGAAAGCGCGCAGCCTCCGCATCGGAGCCCGGCGCATCCGTTGCAAGGTCGAAGCCATTGGCGAATATCAGGTCGCTTGCACCGGCGCTGGTGGCTGCCGTCAGTGCGAGGGTCAGCGACAACAGGCGTAGCCAACGATACGCGGACCACAGTCCGCAGGCGCGCAGCACGCGCAATCCCCGCAAAGGCAACGGACGCATGACCACCTCCATTCAAGGCGCCGACAACGCGGCAATGCGGTTGTGCAAGGCGGGATGCTCTGCGCCGCTCGTTCGGACAAGGACAACGTCGCCCGATCGAATCGGTTTACACGGCGCCTACGGACGGCGGTGCTGCAACTACAGCTGACGCAGATAAAAACGGTTGCAGCCGTGGTGGCCGGTATTGCCGAGTGCGTGCTCGATGCGGCCGAAGCCATTGGCGAGATAGAGCGTCTGCGCGGCATCCATGCCAGTCAACGTTTCGATATAGCACTGAGTGAATGCGTGCAAGCGCGCCGCATCGAGACAGCGAGCTATCAACGCGCTGCCGGCGCCGCGTCCGCGCAGCGCCGGCAGAAAATACATCTTGCGCAATTCGCAGGTTGCCGCATCGGCGCCCTCGAGCGGCGCGATGCCACCGCCGCCGAGCACGACATCATCGACCTCGACCACGAAATACGCGCAGCGCGGGCGCGCATAGGCGGCGCTCATCGCATCCACTTCCACGTCGTGGATCGCGAAGCCGGCTCCGCTGGCGCCGAACTCCGGCATCACGCTGCGGATCACGCGAGCGATGGCCAAGTCATCGCGCGTTTCGATGAGGCGGATCGAGTAGTTCGTCGGCATGCCTGGCTCCTGTGCAAGACCGCTGGCCACGTATCCTAAACAAGGCGCAGCGATGTCGATACCTGGCTCGCCCGATCGTTTGCAAGCGGGCTGTCAGCAGGCACCGAATAGAATCGGGGTTTCGTCGGCGCTTTCATTGCAATGCCCAAGTCCGCGCGTCCGCTGGTGATCCGCTTCGGCCGTCTCGTCGACATGATTCTGCTGCAGCCCTTGCTGCATCGACTGCAGCTGCGGCATGGATCGCGCTGCCACATCCTGACCCGCGGCGGCTGGACCGAACCGTTGTACGCCGGGCACGCCGATGTCGCTGCGGTGACGCAATTCACGCAGGCACATCGTGCATTCGTGCTGAGTCCCGAGCGTTGGCGTGCGGTGCGCTGGCTGCGTCGGCAGCCACCCACGCCGATCTATGTGTGCGAACCGGAACCGCGCGCCCTCGACAAGGTGCGTGAGCTGCTCAGGCTTGCCGGTCTGCCGGATGAGCATTGCCGGTTCGCGGCCGACACGCCGATGCACGCCGAAGAGCACTGGGTCGACTACCTGTTGCGCTTCGGCGCCGAAGCGCCGCCGGCGTTTCGCGATGACGTGGTCGCGTTGGCCGACCACGAGCCGAGTCCTGCGCCACGTTTCGAAGTCAGTGACGCCGATCGTGCCGACCTTGCGGCATGGCTGCGCGAGCTCGGCATCGGGCAGGCGCCCCTGATCCTGCTGCAGCCGGCGAACAAGCGTACCAAACGACTTTTCGGCTTTCGCGACGGCGCCGACGACGACAAGTTCTGGCCGGCCGAGCGCTGGGGCGAACTCGCACGGCGCATGCGCGCCAGCGTGCCGGGCTCATGCGTGCTGATCTGCGGCAGTCCGACCGAGGCCGCTTATGCCGAACGCATTCGGGCGTCGGCTGGCGTCGCCGGCGTCTTTGCGGTCGCCGCAGCGCTGCCGCTGCGGCGGCTGCTGGCACTCGCGCAGATCGCGCACAGCATGGTGTCAGTCGATACCGGTCCGGCCCACCTCGCCGCTGCTATGGGCTGCCCGCTGGTCGTTCTGTTCGGCCGCGTCTCGCCGCACCACTGGATGCCGCGCAGCCCGTTCGGCAGCCACGTGATCGATCTTGGTGGTCCGACGCGAGGCGGACGCGTGGATGGCCTCGGCATCGATGAAGTTGCTGCAGCCTGGCGCCGCCTGCGCGGACGACGGCCTGCGTGAGGCGAGGCTCTCAGTCGACCGTACGGCGAAAATCGAGGTCGTAGCGGGCACCCCCGGTCAACGCATGCAGGCGCAGGTTGGTGATGCGGATGGGCGCGCCGGTGGCGAGTTCGGCCGCATTCGAATCGGCCATTTCGGCCGGATCGATGACCGTGACGCCGCCGCTGCCGATGACTTCGAGCACGTTGTCCGGGCCGATCACGGCGGCGGTGGCGGCATCGAGTCCAAGGCCGAGCGCAAACGGATTCAGCGCGAGCGCGGCGAGCAGGCGGCCGAGGCGATCGCTGGCATGACCACCCTGGTCGATCACGACGCGGTTGGTCAGCCCGAGTCCGGGCGCGAGGTTCGCGCCGCCGATGCGCGGCGTCGCGCCTTCGGTGCCGTGGGTCAGCATGTGTTCGCACAATAACGCGGCACCCGCGCCGCAGCCGGCCACCGCCATGCCATCGGCATTGCGCCGCCGGATCGCGCGCGCGAGTTGGGTGCCGCCGATCAGGGTCGACAGTCGCAACGGCTGCTCGGACAACAGGATCGCGAGCTGTGCATGCTCGACCGCGTCGAGCAGAACGCGCTGATCGCTGTCGGCACGTGCCTGCAGGATCTGCCGGCGGATCTCGCCGGCGCCGATGCCGTACAGCGCGCCTTCGATGTCGCCATCGTTGTCGTCGGTCGCGTCCGGCGCGCCGATGATCACGATGCGCGGCTGCGGTCCGAGCAGGCCGAGCAGGCGGGCGAGCAGCTGGGTGCCGCGTTCGTCCGCGCCGATGTCGCCGCTGGCGATGATCAGACCGCGCTGGCGGTCGGGAGCGAGTTTGGCAGGCATGGGCCGGACCGCGTCGAGAGAAGCCCGCAGTATAGCGACGCCCGTGGCGGCTCAGTTCGACCGCACCCTGTCACGTTCGCGCACGAAGCCGTCGACGGCCTCCGCGCGCAGGGCCGGGCTGAACAGATGGCCCTGGCCGAGCTTCATGCCCAGGCGCAACAGGAAATGCCGCTGCTCCTCAGTTTCTACGCCTTCGGCGACCATGCTCAGCCCGAGGCCATGGCCGACGCGGATGATCGCCTCGCAGATCGCCGTGTCGGCCGCGTTCGAGGGAACTCGGCGCATGAAGTCGTAGCTGATCTTGAAACCGTCGATCGGCAGCCGGCGCAGATAGTTCAGTGCGGAATAGCCTTCGCCGAAATCGTCGATCGTGATCGTCACGCCGGCATCGCGCAGTTCCTTGAACATCTGCATGGTGTCCGGCGTGTCCTCGATCAGCATGCGTTCGATCATTTCCAGCTCGAGCGCTTCGCCGGGCAGTTCATGGCGACGCAGCGACGACAGCACGGTCTCCAGGAACGACTCGCTGAGCAATTGCCGGTAGGACACGTTGACGGCGACGCGCTCCAGCGGCAGGCCGGCAGTGCGCCACGCGCGCAGCTGCCGGCAGGCCTCGTCGATGACCCAGGCGCCGATGGCGACGATGTCGCCCGAGCTTTCGGCGTGCTGGATGAAGGCGAGGGGATGCAGCTCGCCGCGCAGCGGGTGGTCCCAGCGCAGCAGCGCTTCGACCGCGACGACGCGACCCTGCTCGAGTTCGACCTGCGGTTGATAGACCAGTCGCAGTTCGCGGTTGGCGAGCGCGTTGCGCAGCTGACTCTCGATCGCGACGCTGTTCTCCAGCCGCCGCGCGATCGAGTGCGAGAAAGCCTGCCAGGTGCTGCGGCCGCGATGCTTCGCTTCGCTCATGGCGGCATCGGCGTGATGCAGCAGCTGTTGTACGCTGCTGCCGCCGTCCGGATAGCGCGCGATGCCGACCGAGGCGGTGATCACGAATTCTTCGCCGCCGTATTCGAACGGACGGCGAAAGCGGGCGTTGATCGTTTCGGCAATCTCGCCCGGTTCCGTTTCGCGCAGCGAACGCGGCAGCACGACGAGGAATTCATCGCCGGCGAAGCGTCCGCAGAGGGCGCTCTGCGGCAGGCAGTCCTGCAACCGCCGGGCGGCACTGGCCAGCAGCTGGTCGCCGGCCGCCGCGCCGAGGATGTCGTTGATGACCTTGAAGCGGTCCAGATCGACATACAGCAGCGTCGGACCGCTGCGGTCGCGCGTGGCGATGATCTGGCGGTTGAGTTCCTCCAGGATGTTCTCGCGGTTCGGCAAGCCGGTGACCGGATCGGTGACCGCCTTGCGACGCAGTTCGCGCTCGAGCAACTTGCGTTCGGTGACGTCCTGACACATGCCGGTCAGGCTGTAGATCGTGTTGCCGCGCCAGGTCGGACGCGACTCCACACTGATCCAGCGGCGGCGCCCGAGTGCCGTGACGATTTCGTACTCGTAGCACCCACTGGCGCCCCTGCGGATCTCGCCGATGTCGAGTAAGGCACGTTCGCGGCTGTGCGGTTCGAGCAGTGCGAGCGCGCGCTCGAACGAGATCGGCACATCGCCCGGCAGATCGAACAGGCGGTACATCTCGTCGGTCCAGATCAGTTCGTTGCTCGAGAGGATCAACTCGTAGCCACCGATGTGGCCAATCGTCTGCGTCTGCTCGAGCAGGTCGCGCGTGCGCTTCAGCTCGGTCACGTCGGTAAAGGTCGAAACGACCTGGTAGGGCCTGTCGTGGTCGCGGCGGAACAATGGCACCGCCGTCGCCGACAGCCACAGCGGATGGTCAAGATGCGGCAGCCAGAAGCAGATCAGTTCCGATTCGATCGGCTGGCCCGAGCGCAGCGCCCGCATCGAGGGCAGATCGTGTTGCGCGATCGCGTTGCCGAGCGCGTCGAAGTAACGCCAGTTCGGAAACGCCTCGCGCTCCAGATGCGCCATCTGGCTTTCGCTGACCTCGAACATGCGATAGGCAGCCGGATTGCCATACACGATGCGGGCGTCCGCATCGCGCACGACGACACCCTTGTCCATCGAATGCAGCATGACGCGGTAACGCTGCTCGGCATCGCGCAGCGCATTCGCGGTGCGTTGCCAATGGCCGATGCCGCGCGCGACGTTGAGCAGGCGCCGCGCGCTGCCGTCGAGGTAGACGCTCGAATGCACCTCGACCGGGAAGTCACGGCCGTCGCTGCAGCGGATCGTCGTCTCGATCGTGAAGGTCTGGTGCGACTGGCAGGATTCGATCACGTGCCGGATGTGATCGGGCGGCAGCGCGGGGCTGAGATCGAGCAGGTTCAGGGTCAGCAGCACGCCGCGCGGATGGCCGTAGAGACGACACGCGGCGGCATTCGCGTCAATCACGTCGCCATGCTCGTCGTGCAGGGTCAGCGCATCCGGAATCGCCTCGATGAAGCTGCGGTGGCGCGTGGCGATCGCGAGCGCAGCGTTTTCCTGCCCGCGCAGCGTGTTGATCGCCTCGGCCAGCATCCCGCGCGCGACCAACCCGGTGTCGGGTCTCGCGGCGAGATCCAACAGCATTTCTATCGCGGACTGCGTTGCGTCGCGCCCGCCCTGGACCCGGTCGATCCAGGCGGCAAGTTCCGCATCGTCCGGCGCTGTCGCGTTCTGCTGCATCGCGTTTATCCCGCTCCTGCGCGAGCTTACGGTCTGCCACAAACCTTAGCATCCAAGTAAGCCGCAGGGCGTGAAGGTGGCGTGCAAATCGACACTTTTCCGCCGCCACGTCGGCCGGCGTCGCGTCAAAGACTGGCGCGGGCGACGCGGCTCGAGGTTTCGCGGCCCAGCTGCTCGCTCAGCCAGAGGCCACACGCGATCAGGGCGGCCAGGTCGATGCCAGTGGCGATTCCGAGGCCGTCCAGCATGTAGACGACATCCTCGCTGGCCACATTGCCGGTGGCGCCCTTGGCGTACGGACAGCCGCCGGTGCCGGAGACCGAGCTGTCGATCACGGACACGCCTTCCTCGAGGCAAGCCAGGATATTCGCCAGCGCCTGGCCGCGCGTATCGTGGAAATGCACGGCGAGCGCATCGATCGGCACGGCGCCCGCCACGGCATGCAGCATCGCGCGCGCCTTCGCCGGCGTGCCGATGCCGATGGTATCGCCGAGCGAGATCTCGTAGCAGCCGAGTGCATGCAGGCGCTGGGCGACGCGCACGACATCGGCGACCGCCACCTCGCCCTGGTACGGACAGCCGAGTACGGTCGAGACATAGCCGCGTACCCTCACGCCGTCCGCGTGCGCGCGCTCGAGCACTGGCAGGAAGCGCTCGATCGATTCGTCGATCGAGGCGTTGATGTTCTTCTGATTGAACGACTCGGAGGCGGCCGTGAATACCGCGATCTCGCTTGCACCGACGGCGCGCGCGCGCTCGTAGCCCTGCACGTTCGGCACCAGCACCGGATAGGCGACGCCGGGCCTTTTCGTGATCGCGCTGTACACCTCGGCCGCATCAGCGAGTTGCGGCACCCATTTCGGACTGACGAAGCTGGTCGCCTCGATCGTCCGCAGGCCGGTGGCCGAGAGGCGGTCGATCAGCTCGATCTTGGTCGCCGTCGGGATGATCGTCTTCTCGTTCTGCAGGCCGTCGCGCGCGCCGACCTCGACGATGCGGACCGTGCTCGGCGCGCTCATGCTTTTGGCGCCGCCCGGGCCAGCTTGACGAGTACGGCATCGGCCTCGACGAAATCGCCGGCTACGGCCTGCACCGTCTCGACGCGCCCGTCGCGCGGCGCGCGCAGGGTCAGTTCCATCTTCATCGCTTCCATCACCAGCAGTTCCTGACCTTCGATCACTTCATCACCGGGCTGGGTCTTGACGACGACGATGCGTCCCGGCATCGGCGCGATCAGGCGATCGCCGCTTGCACCGCCTTGCACCGCATATTCGAACGCGGGTGCGTGCGCGTACACATGCCGCCGCTCGCCGTCATGAACGTTGACGCGGCCGTCGTCGACGGCGACATGCCAGCGCTGGGTGACGCCATCGATGCTGAGCGCAAGCCTGTCATCGCGCAGCATGGCGTTCGAGACGTTGCGTTTCGCGCCGCCGCTTTCGAGCACGTAGGCGCCGCCGGCGCCGTGCGCCGAAATCTCGACGCGCTCGTTGCGATCGACCAGTGCGACGATGCGCTTGCCTGGATGGCCGAGTCGCCAGCCGTCCGCGCGTGCCCACGGCGAATGCGGATCGGCGGTCGCGCGCGCGCGCTGCGGCCGTTCGGCTTCCTCATGCAGCAGCCAGGCGGTGGCGGCAGCGAACAACGCCTCCGGCCGGTCGTGTTCGCTATCCGCGTCGGCATCCTCGCGGGCATCTCCCGAGGGGACGAACTCGTTCAGGTGTCGATCCAGATAACCGGTATCGATGCGCCCTTCGATCACGGCCGCGTGGCGCACCAGACGTTCGAGAAAGTCGACGTTCGATTTCGGCCCGACCACGTCGCAGGCCGCGAGTGCCTCGCGCATTCGCACCAGCGCACCCGCGCGATCGCGATCCCACACGATCAGCTTGGCGATCATCGGGTCGTAGAAGATCGTCACCGTATCGCCTTCGATCACGCCTGAATCGACGCGCACGTGTTGCGAAGGTGCAGGCAGGCGCAATCGCTCCAGCTGACCCGAGCCGGGCAGGAAACCTTGTTCCGGATCTTCCGCATACAGGCGTAGCTCGATCGCATGTCCATTCGTCGGGATCGACGGGTTGCGGATCAGCGAACCCGGCAGTTCCTCGCCAGCGGCGACGCGCAGCTGCAGTTCGACCAGGTCGAGGCCAAGTACCATTTCGGTGACCGGGTGTTCGACCTGCAGACGTGTATTGATCTCCATGAAGTAGAAGTCGCCGGAGGGGCCAACGATGAATTCGACCGTACCTGCGTTGACGTAGTCGAGCGCGCGCGCCGCGGCGACCGCCGCCTCGCCCATCTGCGTGCGCAGTGCCGGCGTGACGAACGGCGAGGGCGTTTCCTCGAGCACTTTTTGATAACGGCGCTGCGCCGAGCATTCGCGTTCGTTCAGATGCACGATATGACCATGCGCATCGCCGAACACCTGGAATTCGATATGCCGCGGCTGCTCGATGTAGCGTTCCAGTAGCACGCGATCGCGGCCGAATGCATTCCTGGCCTCGCGCTGGCAGCTTTCGAGATTCGCGGCAAAGTCGACCGCCGCGCGCACGATGCGCATGCCCTTGCCGCCGCCGCCATAGGCGGCCTTGATCATCAGCGGGAAGCCGACGCGTTCGGCTTCGCGCGCGAGCAGGGCAGGGTCCTGGTCTTCGCCGGTGTAGCCTGGCACGACCGGAACACCGCGGCCTGCCATCAGGTCCTTCGCACCGGCCTTCGAGCCCATCCGCCGCATCGAATTCGCCGAGGGGCCGATGAAGACCAGGCCGGCGCGTTCGACCGCCTCGGCGAAATCCGCGTTCTCGGAAAGGAATCCGTAGCCGGGATGGATCGCCTCGGCGCCGCTATGCTTGGCGACTTCGATGATGGCATCGCCGCGCAGATACGAATCGGCCGGGCGCGGGCCGCCGATCGGATAGGCGAGGTCGGCCTGGCGCACGTGCTGCGCGGTCGCGTCGGCTTCCGAATAAACGGCTACGGTCGCCACGCCCAGATGCCTGCACGTGCGAATGACGCGGCAGGCGATCTCGCCGCGATTGGCGATCAGGATGCGTTTGAACATGCGCGGTTCTCGGTCAGGCGGCGGGGGCGTGGCAGACGGCTTCGATATTGTGACCGTCCGGATCAAGCACGAACGCTCCATAGTAGTGCTCGTGATAGTGCGGGCGCGGACCTGGCGCTCCGTTGTCGCGCGCGCCGGCGGCCACTGCGTTGCGGTGGAAGGTGTCGACCGCGGCATGATCGGCGGCGAGGAAGGCGACGTGCGTGCGTCCGATGGCGTCGCTGCTGCCGATCCAGAAGAACGGTTTGCGCTCCGTACCGAAGCCGCACGCATGGCCGTCGCCGGTCTGCTCGGGCGTGACCTCCATGATCAGGCCGATACCGAGCGGCGCCAATATGCGCTCGTAGAACGCCTTGCTGGCTGCGTAGTCGGAAACGGGGATCGCGAGATGATCGATCACGAACGTTACTCCTGCGGGATGGGAACGATGCGCAAAGCCCGTCGGTGTCAGGCACTGCACGTGGCTCGGCACGATTACGGTAGCATGGCCGGTTCGCGTCTCGGAGCATTCGGCGAATGACGGATTTTCAGCCGTCGGCGGCAAATTCCACGGCGGCCGATGTCGGTGTTCGCCTTGCCGACGAGTACCTGCGCCAGCGCGCGAGCCTGGGTGTCCCTGCGGCGCGCCAGCGGCTGCTCGAGGTGCTGGCGGCAGCACCGATGCAGGCATGGCTCGAGTGCGGACGCTCGCTCGCGCTCGGCAACGATGCCGAGTCGGCGGCGACAGTGTTCGCTGCAGCGCTCGCGTTGTATCCCGACGATGTCGAGCTGCGTCTGGCGATGGCCGGAATGCACTGGCAGCAGAAGCATCCGGCCGCAGCGGAAGCGATCCTGCAGCCACTGCTCGCCGAGCATCCGACCCAGGTTGCCGCGGCGTTCATGCTGGCGCGCCTGTGCAAGGAGCAGGCACGCATGCGGGCAGCGGAAACCGCGTTGCGTGGACTGTTCCAGCATGCGCGGCAGAGCACGCCGGTCATCATCCAGGCGATCGAGCTGCTCGACGATTGCGGACGCAAGCGCGCGGCTCTGGATATCTGCGAGAACGAGATCGCGGCAGGCTCGCGCGATCCGCGACTGCATGCCTATGCCGGCATGTTGCATGTCCAGTTCGGCGAGTTCGAGCGCGCGCGCGAGCGCTACCTGTTCGCGCTGGAACACAGCCCGCACGCGCTGGACTGGGAGTCTGCGAACGCACTGGCCAGCCTGCAGCGCTATGCGGATGCGCACCATGCGGACTTCGCCTTGTTCCAGCACCATCTGCAGCGTGCCGATCTCGGCGTACGTGCACGCGCTTCGTTGCTGTTCGCGCTCGGCAAGGCGCACGACGACATCGGCGACGTCGAATCGTCTGCGCGCTTCTTTCGCGAAGCGAACGCGATCATCGATGGCACGCTGCAGTGGTCGCGCAAGAACTGGCGCCGTGTCGTCGAGGCGCGCTTGAACGCCAAGCCGTTGCCGGTGCGCATCGCGGCGAAGGAGGAGTGTGTTCCCGTCTTCATCGTCGGCGCACCGCGATCCGGCACGACCCTGGTGGCGGCGCTGTTGTCGCGCTCGCCGCTGGTATGCAACCGCGGCGAGCTGGCGTGGCTGCCATTCTTTGCGCAGCAGATCGCGCGCGCGGGCAAAGTCGATGCCGCTCTGCTCGAACAGGCTGCGGCGGCGTATCTGGCGCAGCTGCGGCAGGATGATTCCGACGCGCATTGGTTCATCGACAAGCAGCCGCTCAATTTCCAGCACATCGGCCTGGTCGCAGCGTTGTTTCCGCAGGCCAGGATCATTCATTGCCGGCGCAACAGCCGCGATACGGCGCTGTCGATCTGGATGCAGCATTTCGCCGGACCGGAAAATGCGTTCGCCTACGATTTCGCGAACATCGGCGTGGTGCTGAATGACGCGTCGCGCCTGATCGCGCATGCACGCAAGCTCGGCACGACGATTCACGAGCTGCGTTACGAGGATCTGGTCGCGGCGCCGGCGACACGCGTCGCCAGGCTGGCGGCGGATCTCGGCATGCCGACGTTCGATGCCACGACGATCGACCGTGGCGCCAGCGTGATCAGTACGTCGAGCCTCTGGCAGGCGCGCCAGCCGGTGTATACGCGCTCGATGGGCCGCTGGCGAGCGTATGCCGAATGGGTGCCCGAGCTCCTGCAATTTCCGGACGACTGATCGGCTAGGGCAACGCTGAACAAGTCTCCCACTGACGTCATTCCCGCGAAAGCGGAAGCGCGTTTCAACAGCGGAGCTGGTCAATCCAATTAGTTTTTATTTCAAGAGGCTAAGATCACGATGGATGTCCGGCCATTCGGCCGTTGAAAACCCCGCTTTCGCGGGAATGACGACTTATTCAGCGTTGCCCTAGACCCAATCCGGCGCGCGCTTGTCGAGGAAGGCGCCGAGGCCGTGCTGGCCTTCTGCCGACACGCGCAGGCGCGCGATCAGGGCCGCATTTTCCACATCGAGACGTTCGGCGGACTCCGGCGTCATCCCGCCCGCGCGCAGCGCCAGCTTTTTCGCTTCGGCTTGCGCGATCGGCCCGCCTTTGGCGAAAAAATGCAGCGCACGCGCAACCGCCTCGTCGAGCTGGTCGGGCGATACGCATTCGTGCAGCAAGCCGATACGGGCCGCCATGGCGGCGTCGAACACCTCGCCACTGATGAACAGGCGGCGCGCCTGGCGCAAGCCGATCGCGCCGATCACGTAAGGCGAGATCACCGCGGGCACGAGACCGAGCTTGACCTCGCTGAGCGAGAATTTGGCGCCGTCGACGCCGATCGCCAGATCGCAGCACGCGAGCAGACCGACGCCGCCACCATAGGCAGAACCGTTGACGCGCGCGATGGTCGGCTTCGACAGGAAGTTCAACGTGCGCATCAAGGTCGCCAGACGCAGCGAGTCGGCGCGATTGTCGTCCTCGCTGGTGCTGGCCATGCGGCGCATCCAGTTCAGGTCGGCGCCGGCCGAGAACGAGGCGCCGGCGCCAGTCAGCACGACGGCGCGCAGCGCAGCGTCGGCTTCGCAGGTGACCAGTGCGGCGGTCAGCTCGGCAATCAGCGCATCGTCGAAGGCGTTGTGCACGTTCGAGCGGTTCAACGTGAGGGTGGCGACGGCGCCGACGATGCTGACGAGAACGGCTTCGCTGCTCATATGTTCTCCCTGTGCTGCGGTGGCCGGATGATACGCGCGCCTCCGGCCAACACGGCGCCCCCGCGGTCGGCGGAAACGGTCTATAATGCGAACCATTCTTATTTGCGTGCAATCCGAGCGTGCGGCTATCCGAGCTGAAGAAGGGTGCATCCGCCGTGGTCCGTGAAGTCGAAGATGCCCATGCCGCCGACCCGATCGCGCGTCGCCTGCGCGAACTCGGCTTCGTCAGCGGCGAGCCCGTGCGCGTGGTCGCCAGCGGACCGATCGGCGGCGATCCGTTGCTGGTGCAGATCGGCTACACGCGCTTCGCCCTGCGGCGCGCCGAGGCTGAGCGCGTGCTGCTGATGGCTGGAGACTCCGCTTGAACGCCGTGGCCGGATCGTTGCGCATCGCCCTGGTCGGCAACCCGAACAGCGGCAAGACCGCGCTGTTCAATCGCCTGACGGGCAGCCAGCAGAAGGTCGCGAACTACGCCGGCGTCACGGTTGAGCGCAAGGAAGGCCGTTTCACCGCGCCGTCCGGTCGCGTCCTGCAACTGCTCGACCTGCCCGGAGCCTACAGCCTCGATGCCGCGAGCCCGGACGAAGCGATCACGCGCGACGTCTGCGAAGGCCGCTATCCGGGCGAAGCGGCGCCGGACCTGATCGTCTGCGTCGCCGACGCGACGAATTTGCGCCTGCACCTGCGTTTCGTGCTCGAAGTGAAGCGGCTCGGGCGCCCACTGGTACTGGCCTTGAACATGATGGATGCGGCGCGCAAGCGCGGCATCCGCATCGATATCGCAGCGCTCGAGAAGGCGCTCGGCATTCCGGTCGTCGAGACGATCGCCGTGCAGCGCGGCGGCGCCGCCGCCTTGATCGCGCGCCTCGACGCCAGCGTCGTGGTCGCCGGCGTCGCCGCACAACTGCCGCTCGACGGCAACGTCGACGCGATCGAGGCGAACCTGCACGCGCAGGTGCGCAGCATGCTGGCAGCGGCAGTGACGATGCCGCGCGCGACCTCGGCGATCGACGACGCGCTCGACCGCGTCGTGCTGCATCCAGTCGCTGGCCTCGCGATCCTCGGTGTGGTGATGTTTCTTATCTTCCAGGCCGTATTCACCTGGGCGGCGCCGGTACAGGATGCGGTGACGAACGGCATCGCAGCCCTCGGCGCCTGGGTCGGTGGCATGCTGCAGTCGATGCCGTTGCTGCACAGCCTGGTCACCGACGGCCTCTTCGCCGGACTCGGCACCGTGCTCGCGTTCCTGCCGCAGATCCTGATCCTGTTCCTGTTCATCCTGATGCTGGAGGAATCGGGCTATCTGCCGCGCGCGGCATTCCTGCTCGATCGCATGATGTTCGCGGCGGGCTTGACCGGACGTTCGTTCATTCCGCTGCTGTCGAGTTTCGCCTGCGCGATCCCCGGCATCATGGCGACGCGCAGCATCCAGGATCCGCGCGATCGGCTCACCACGATCCTGGTCGCGCCGCTGATGACCTGTTCGGCACGCCTGCCGGTGTACACGCTGCTGATCGCCGCATTCATTCCGCGCCAGACCGTGCTCGGCCTGTTCAATCTGCAGGGTATCGTGTTGTTCGTGCTGTATTTCGCCGGTGTCGTCAGCGCGCTGGCGGTAGCGTGGGTGATCAAGCGCCTGCGTAGCGACAAGAGCGAGCACGCGCTGTTGATGGAGCTGCCGTCGTACCGTTTGCCGAATCCGCGCGATATCGCGATCGGCTTGTGGGAGCGCTCGAAGATCTTCCTGCGCCGCGTCACCGGCATCATCCTTTCGCTGACCGTGCTGCTGTGGTTCCTGTCGAGTTTCCCGGCGCCGCCGGAGGGTGCCACGCAGCCGGCGATCGACTACAGCTTTGCCGGCGTGATCGGTCACTGGATGACGCATGTGTTTGCGCCGATTGGATTCAACTGGCAGATCTGCGTGGCGCTGATTCCGGGTCTGGCTGCGCGTGAGGTTGCGGTGGCGTCATTGGCGACCGTGTACGCGATGTCGGCCACCGACGATGCGGCGACCGCGCAACTGGGCGCGACGATCGCATCGCAATGGTCGCTGGCAACCGCGCTTTCGCTGCTCGCCTGGTACGTGTTCGCGCCGCAATGCATGTCGACGCTGGCGGTGATCCGGCGCGAGACGAATTCCTGGCGCAACGTCTGGATCAGCGCCGGCTATCTGTTCGGCTTGGCCTATCTTGCCTCGTTGCTGACCTACCAGATCGCAAAGGCGCTGACATGAGCACGCCGTTGCTGGTACAGACACTGGTCATCGCCGTCGCGGTCGTCTGGGCCGCGCTGTTCGCGGCGAAACGGTTCCTGCCCATCACCAGCCGCCGCGTCCAGGCACGCGTACTCGACACCTTCGATCGCCCCTCTTCGCCGCCGTGGTTGCGCGAGTTCGCGCGCCGCGCGCAACCGCAGAGCACCAGCGGTGGCAGTTGCGGCGATGGCTGTTCGGCTTGCGGCGGTTGTGCGGCTGCCGTCGCCAAGCCCGCAGTCGAAGCCCGGCCGCTCGAGTTCCGTTCCCGCTCGAAGTCGTGAACGGCAGAACGCGCGCGTCGTAAACTTGGCCGATGGACACCTTTGACCTGTATCGCGGCAGCACGCCGTTGCTGATCAGTCTGCCGCACGACGGCGTCGCACTGCCCGATGAACTCGCCCTTCGCCTGACACCGGGCGCTCGCCGCGTGCCGGATACCGACTGGCACGTTTCGCGCCTGTACGCATTCGCGCGCGAACTCGGCGCATCGATGATCGTGCCGGCGTATTCACGCTACGTGGTCGATCTCAACCGTCCTTCCGACAACGCTTCGCTGTACCCGGGCCAGAACACCACCGGTCTGTGTCCGATCGTGCAATTCAGCGGCGAGCCCCTGTACCAGGCCGGCGAAGAGCCGCACAGCGCCGAGATCGCGCAACGCGTCGAGCACTATTGGCAACCGTATCACCGCGCCCTGGCCGACGAGGTCGATCGCTTGCGCCTGCAGCATGGCCGCGTCGTGCTATGGGAAGGTCATTCGATCCGCAGTGTGGTGCCCTTCCTGTTCGACGGCCGCCTGCCGGATTTCAACGTCGGCACGGCTGCCGGAACGAGCTGCACGCTGGCGCTGCAGGCGCGGCTCGCCAGTGTGCTGAACGCGATTTCCGACTACACGCACGTTTTCAATGGCCGCTTCAAGGGGGGCTACATCACGCGTCACTACGGCCAGCCGCAACGCGCGGTCGAAGCCGTACAACTCGAACTTGCACAACACAATTACATGGACGAAGACAGTTTTGAATACCTGCCGGCGGCTGCACAGAAAACACAAGGCGTCATCAGGCGATTGCTGGAAGCGGCGCTCGCGTGAGCGAAGGCGCGGCCGCCTCGTCCGTCGAGGAAACTGCGCGACGGCGTAGTTACTTGGTTGGGATCGGTCTCGCCGCGTTCGGCGCCATCGCGTTTTCCGGCAAAGCGATCATCGTCAAGCTCGGCTATCGCTATGGCGTGGATGCGGTAACGCTGCTCGCCCTGCGCATGCTGGTGGCGTTGCCATTCTTCCTGCTGATGGCCGTGTGGGTGCGCCGGCCCGAGCGCGCGCGTATCGGACGCGGGGACGCCTTGCGCGTCGCCGCGCTCGGTTTCTTCGGCTATTACCTCGCCAGCTTTCTCGACTTCGCCGGGCTCGCCTACATCACGGCGACGCTGGAGCGCCTGATCCTGTATCTGACACCGACGCTGGTGCTCGCGATCGGCTTCGTCGTTTATCGCCGCGAGGTATCGCAGCGGCAGATGTGGGCGCTGGCGGTCAGCTACGCGGGCGTCCTGCTCGCGTTCGCGCACGATCGCGCGCTCGGCGGCAGCGACGTCGTCTTCGGTGGCGCGCTCGTGCTCGGCAGCGCTCTGAGCTACGCGACTTACCTGGTCGGCAGCGGGCAGCTGGTCGCGCGCATCGGCGCGGTGCGCCTGACCGCCTATGCGAGCAGCGTCGCCTGCGTGCTGTGCCTGTTGCAGTTCGCCTTGCTGCGGCCGCGGTCGCTGCTGGAACTACCGGCGCCGGTGTGGTGGCTGTCGCTCGTCAACGGCAGTGTCTGCACGGTGGTGCCGGTGCTGGCGGTGATGCTGGCGATCGATCGCATCGGCTCCGGGCTGGCCGCGCAAGTCGGCATGCTCGGACCGGTATCGACGATCGTACTCAGCCTGCTGGTGCTCGGCGAAGCCATGGGTCCGTGGCAGCTCGTCGGCACCGTGCTCGTGATGAGCGGCGTGTTCGTGGTGGCGCGCAAGTAGCGCGCGCAAGCGGCTTGCAGCGCCGGCCCCGGCTCCGCGGAGGAATGCGCCGGGCCTTAATCGAGGCTCACGATTCACCGCTCCGTCGTTGGACGCGCGCGCTCCGTTTCGTCGAACTGCCATTGGACCGGCACGTCGCCATGCCGTGGTTCTTCGCCAGCGATCGGCGCTTGCCCGATGGTCAGGCGCGCCTGCTCTTGAATCTCGGCTCGCCGCCTGCGCGCGCCGGTGATTCACCATTGGTCGGCTCAGCCTGCGCTCTTTGCGCAGGTGGGCGGCGCACGTAGTGAGGGCAGGAACCAGGCCAGCAGGCCGATCGCGGGCAGGTAGGCACACAGGCCGTAGACGGCTTCGATGCCGACGTGGTCGGCGAGTTCGCCGAGTACGGCGGCGCCAAGGCCACCCATGCCGAAGGCGAAGCCGAAGAACAGTCCGGCGATGACGCCGGTGCGTCCCGGTACGAGTTCCTGCGCGTAGACGATGATCGCCGAGAACGCGGAGGCGAGGACGAGGCCGATCACGACCGTCAGCGCAGTCGTCCAGAACAGGTTCGCGTGCGGCAGCAGCAGCGTGAACGGCAGCACGCCGAGGATCGAGCCCCAGATCACGTATTTGCGGCCGATGCGATCACCGATTGGACCGCCGGCGACGGTGCCGACGGCGACTGCGCCGAGGAAGATGAAAAGATGGATCTGCGCACTCTGTACCGTCACGCCGAACTTCTGGATCAGGTAGAAGGTGTAGTAACTCGACAGGCTTGCGAGGTAGAAATATTTCGAGAAGATCAGCGCGCCGAGGATAGCCATCGTGACGACGATCGTGCGGCGAGGCAGCGTGATCCCGTCGGCGCTCGCCGCCGCGCGCGGCGTGCTCTGCAATGGAATCTGCTCGCGATACCAGCCGCCGATCCGGCTCAGCAGAACGATCGCGGTCAACGCGGCCAGCGCAAACCAGGCGACGCTGCCCTGGCCGCGCGGCATCACGACGAAGGCGGCGAGCAGCGGACCGATTGCCGAACCGACGTTGCCGCCGACCTGGAACAGCGACTGGGCAAGCCCGTGGCGGCCACCCGAAGCCATCCGCGCGACGCGCGAGGATTCGGGATGGAACACCGACGAGCCGGACCCGACCAGCGCCGCCGCCAGCAAAAGCATCGGGAAAGTCGAGGCCTGTGACAGCAGGATCAGGCCACTCAGCGTGAAGCTCATGCCGATCGGCAGTGAATACGGCATCGGCCGTTTATCCGTATAGATGCCTACAAACGGCTGCAGTAGCGAGGCGGTGATCTGGAAGGTCAGCGTGATCAGGCCGATCTGGCCGAAATCCAGCTTGAACGAGTCCTTCAGCAGCGGATAGATCGCCGGCAGCAGCGACTGGATCATGTCGTTGAGCAGATGGCAGACGCTCAGCATCGCGAGGATCGGAAAAGCCGTGCGCGCGACGCTCTCGGCGGCGCGAGCGGCGCCAGGCGATGGTGTCAGGGCTGGCGCCGCTAGGGCGGCCGCGGCGAGGGTGGAGTCGACTCTCAGCGGGTGGGTACTGTTCATGGCGCGTAGTAGACGCCGAGCCGGCTCTGCCCGCATTATAGGCTAGGTCAACAATCGTCGAGATCGGGCCAGTGCGAAATATCCATGCAACCAAGGCCGATACGCTGCCGGGCAACATCGTCGCGACCGCGAACGAGTATCCAACCGGGCATCGCGTGCCGCGTCATCGCCATCGGCGCAGCCAGCTGTTGTACGCCGCGACCGGCATCATGGTCGTCGGCACTGAAGCAGGCCGCTGGATCGTGCCACCCGAGCGTGCCGTATGGATTCCGGCTGGCATGGCGCACGACGTCAATGCGCTGGTCCATGTCAGCACGCGCAGCGTTTATGTCGACCCTGCGCTCGGCAACGCATTGCCGGCCGACTGTCGCGTGATTGCGATTTCCGCGCTGTTGCGCGAGCTGCTGCTCGAAACCGCGGACTTGCCGCTCGATGCCGGCAAAGGATCGCGCACCGACTTGATCTTCTCGCTGATCGTGCACGAGATCGAACACGCGCCGGTGCTGCCTCTCGACATTCCGTTTCCGGCGGATGCGCGCCTGGCGAAGCGCTGCCGTGCGTATCTCGAACATCCCTCGCCGCACGAGACGATCGACGATTGGTGTCGCGATCTTGCGATGAGCCGGCGTACATTCACGCGCCGCTTCCGTGCCGAGACTGGCGTCAGCTTCAGCAACTGGTGTCGCCAGGCCGCGATCTTCGCGGCGTTGCCGCGGCTCGCCGCCGGCGAAGCGATCACGCCGCTCGCCTTCGACCTCGGCTACGAGAGCGCGTCGGCGTTCGCGACGATGTTCAAGCGCGTGGTCGGCGTGCCGCCGAGCCGGTATCTGGCCGCGACATGATGATCGGACTGATCAGTGAACGCGATGGACGGGGGACCTGGCGCAAGCGCAAGCGCTTTGCGCAAATCAAGTTGACGGATGGTTGGGTAGGTCGAGCCGAGCTGCATTGGTATGAAGGCCATGGACTGGGCAAGTTCGAGTTCAAGACAAAGCGTTTGATCGAGTGAAGCATGTCTGATCCTGTTTTCATCTGCCGGTCCAATGCCGGTTACCCCGCAAGTCTCGAGCCGCGCAAGGTGTATGTGGCCATCGATGACGCCGTGGCGCGTGCGCGCGGACTGCTGCGCGTCATCGACGAATCCGGCGAGGACTACCTGTATCCGTCCGACTTGTTCGTTCGCGTGGACCTGCCGGAAGCAACCCGACGGGCGCTACACCTCGCTGCGTAAAGATTTCATGCGGGTTCGTAGACGATCCCGCAAGCCGGCGTGACGGCCGGCGTCGAGTGAGGCTGTCAGGTACCCGGATCCCGTCGGGTCTGTTGTCGACTACGCTGTTCTCGCGGCGAAAGGCATTTGACGCCTACACCTCCAGCGAAGCCAGGTCGCCCTTCGTCTCCAGCCATTCCTTGCGATCGGCCGCCCGCTTCTTCGACAGCAGCATGTCCATCAACTTGCGCGTGCCGTCGTCGCCGCCGTCGGCATCGCCGATCGTCAACTGCACGAGGCGGCGTGTGTCCGGGAAGATGGTCGATTCGCGCAGCTGCGATGGGTTCATCTCGCCGAGGCCCTTGAAGCGCATCACGTTGACCGCGCCCTTGATCTTCTCGCGCTCGATCTTCTCCAGCATCGCGTCACGCTCGGCCTCGTCCAGGCAATAGAACACCTGTTTACCGACATCGACGCGGAACAGGGGCGGCATTGCGACGAAGATATGGCCTTCGCGCACAAGCTTCGGGAAATGCTTGAGGAAAAGCGCGGTCAGCAGCGTGGCGATGTGCAGACCGTCGGAGTCGGCGTCGGCGAGGATCACGACTTTGCCGTAGCGCAGGCCGGAGATATCGTCCTTGCCCGGATCGCAGCCAATGGCGATGGCGAGGTTGTGCACTTCCTCCGAAGCGAGCACCGAACCGGATTCGACTTCCCACGTATTCAGTATCTTGCCGCGCAGCGGCAGGATTGCCTGGAAATCCTTGTCGCGCGCCTGCTTCGCGCTGCCGCCGGCGGAATCGCCTTCGACCAGAAACAGTTCGGTGCGCGAAAGGTCGCTCGATGCGCAATCGGCAAGCTTGCCAGGCAAGGCGGGGCCCTGCGTGATCTTCTTGCGCACGATCTGCTTCTCGGACTTCAAGCGCAGCGTCGCGCGCTCGATCGCCAGCTGGGCAATCTTCTCGCCAACCTCGACATGCTGGTTGAGGTACAACGAGAAACCGTCGTGCACCGCATTTTCGACGAATCCGGCCGCATCACGCGATGACAAACGTTCCTTGGTCTGGCCGGAGAACTGCGGATCGCTCATCTTCAGCGAAAGCACGAAGCTGAGACGGTCCCAGACGTCTTCGGGTGCCAGCTTGACGCCGCGCGGCATCAGATTGCGAAACTCGCAGAACTCGCGCAGCGCATTGGTCAGGCCGGAACGCAGGCCGTTCACATGCGTGCCGCCTTGCGCGGTTGGAATCAGGTTGACGTAGCTTTCCTGGGTCAGCTCGCCTTCGACGAGCCAGGCGACCGCGAATTCGACCGCGCCGGCGTCGCGCCCGCCCTGATCGCGTTTGATGTGGCCGACATACAAGTCCGCCGGCAGCCGTTCGGCTTCGCCGAGCATCGAGCGCAGGTAGTCACGCAGACCATCTTCGTAGTACCACTCGATCTTCTCGCCGCTGGCCTCGTCGGTGAGGCGCACGGTCAAGCCTGCGCAGAGCACGGCCTTGGCACGCAGCACGTGTTTGAGGCGCGCCAGCAGAATTTTCGGCGTATCGAAATATTTCGGATCCGGCCAGAAGCGCAGCGTCGTTCCGGTCTGCTTCTTCGGCACCGTACCGACCACGCTGAGATTGCTGGCGCGATCGCCGTCCTTGAAATTCATCCGGTAGATCTGGCCATCGCGACGGATAGCGACCTCGACGCGCAGCGACAGCGCATTCACCACCGACACACCGACACCGTGCAGGCCGCCCGAAAACTGGTAGTTGCGGTTGGAAAACTTGCCGCCCGCGTGCAGGCGCGTGAGGATCAGCTCGACGCCGGGAATGCCTTCCTCCGGGTGGATGTCGACCGGCATGCCACGACCATCGTCGCTGACCTCGACCGAACCGTCCACGTACACGGTGACATCGATCGTCTTGGCGTGTCCGGCAAGTGCTTCGTCGACTGAGTTGTCGATGACTTCCTGCGCCAGGTGGTTCGGACGCGAGGTGTCGGTGTACATGCCGGGGCGGCGCTTGACCGGGTCCAGGCCGGAAAGGACTTCGATGTCGGCGGCGTCGTAGCGGCTGCTCATGCGTGCGTTGCTTCCTCGAAACGATGTTCTGGGCAAACAACAAGTATAGGGCTGGCGACGGACGATCGGCGGTTTCCAATCGCCGCTGGACCGAGCGGTCGCAAGTCCCTTCGCCGGGACATATGCGTGGCGCACGTCGCGTGCATCTGCTTCAAAACGGGCTGCAGCCATACCTGCATACGATGAAAGGCGTAGATGGCCCGGAATACTTCGGTCGGGAGAATGTCACCCGCGTTTTCGGGTCGCGGCTGCATCCGCTTCTCGCATCGCGCCGCGTAGTGCCCGTAGACTTCGCATCGATGACTGCCGAGACCGCCGTCGAGAAGCCCACCCGAGCCCTGCTGTGGCTGGTCGCGGTCGGCGTCTTCATGCAGATGCTCGATTCGACCATCGTCAATACCGCACTGCCGTCGATGGCGGCCGGGTTGCACGAGAGTCCGCTGCGCATGCAGTCGGTCGTCATTGCGTACTCGCTGACGATGGCGATGCTGATTCCGGCCTCGGGCTGGCTGGCCGATCGTTTCGGTACGCGCCGCATTTTCTTTTCGGCGATCGTCCTGTTCACGCTCGGATCGCTGCTCTGCGCGAGTTCGCACACGCTCAGCGAGCTGGTCGCCTCACGCGTCGTGCAAGGCATCGGCGGCGCGATGCTGTTGCCGGTCGGGCGGCTGTCGGTGCTGCGCTCGTTCCCGCGCGGCGATTTCCTGCGCGCGATGAGTTTCGTGACCCTGCCCGGTCTGATCGGCCCTTTGATCGGCCCGACGCTCGGCGGCTGGCTGGTGCAGGCGGTGTCCTGGCACTGGATCTTCCTGATCAACCTGCCGGTCGGCATGCTCGCGGCAGCGGCGACGTTGCGCTTCATGCCCGATGCGCGCAGCGCGGTCGCGCGCTTCGACCTCGGCGGCTACTTCATGCTGTCCTTCAGCATGATCGCGATTTCGCTGTCGCTGGACGGCCTGTCCGAACTCGGCCTGCACCACGCCAGCGTGCTGATGCTGCTGATCTTCGGCATGGCCAGCTTCGTCGCCTACTGGCTGCATGCGACGCGCGTGCCGAATCCACTGTTCTCGCTCGGCTTGTTCGGCGTGCATACGTTCCGTGTCGGCGTCCTCGGCAACCTGTTTTCGCGTATCGGCAGCGGCAGCATGCCGTTCCTGATCCCGCTGCTGCTGCAGGTCAGTCTCGGCTACAGCCCGTTCGATGCCGGCTTGATGATGATTCCGGTCGCACTGGCCGGCATGGTGTCGAAACGCATGGTGGTGCCGCTGGTCAAGGAATTCGGCTATCGCCGTGTCCTGCTCGGCAATACGCTCCTGGTCGGCCTCGCGATGGCAAGCTTCGCGTTGATCTCGCCGGAACAGCCGATGTGGCTGCGCATCCTCCAGCTGGCATTCTTCGGCATGGTCAATTCGCTGCAGTTCACCGCGATGAACACGGTCACACTGCGCGATCTCGAAGGGGACCTCGCCAGCGGCGGCAACAGCCTGCTGTCGATGGTCATGATGCTGTCGATGAGCCTGGGCGTTGCCACGGCCAGCGGCCTGCTCGCCACCTTCACCAACCTGTTCGGCTCCGAGCACGGCGTCGCCGTATTGCCGGCGTTTCATGCAACCTTCGTCTGCGTCGGCCTGGTCACATCCGCCTCGGCGTGGATCTTCTGGCAGTTGCAGCCGGAACGGGCGCCGAGCAGCGTGCCCTTGAAATCCGACCCGGCCGAATAGCCGGTTCCTGCGAAAAAATCCTGCGGATCGACTCGCGAGCGTGGCGACGAGCCGCTAGAATAGCGGTTTCCAGCGGATGGTTTTCGCCCCATGACCCCCCTGATTTTCGTGACCGGCGGCGTGGTGTCCTCGCTTGGCAAGGGCATCGCCGCGGCGTCGCTGGCTGCCATCCTCGAAGCGCGCGGCCTGCGTGTGACGATGATGAAGCTCGATCCGTACATCAACGTCGACCCGGGCACGATGAGCCCGTTCCAGCATGGCGAGGTCTATGTCACCGACGACGGTGCCGAGACCGACCTCGACCTCGGCCACTACGAACGCTTCGTGCGCACGCGCCTGACCGGCAAGAATTCGATCACCACCGGCAAGATCTACGAGAGCGTGATCGCGAAGGAGCGCCGTGGCGACTATCTCGGCGCGACCGTGCAGGTGATTCCGCACATCACCGACGAAATCAAGCATCGCATCTACGAGGCGACGCAGGGCTACGATGTCGCCCTGGTCGAGATTGGCGGTACGGTCGGCGACATCGAATCGCTGCCGTTCCTGGAGGCTATCCGTCAGATTCGCATCGAACACGGCGCCGAGGCGGCGATGTTCATGCATCTGACCCTGGTGCCGTACATCAAGGCCGCCGGCGAGATCAAGACCAAGCCGACCCAGCATTCGGTCAAGGAGCTGCGCTCGATCGGTATCCAGCCGGACGTGCTGCTGTGCCGCTGCGAACAGCCGCTGCCGCAGTCGGACCGGCGCAAGATCGCACTGTTCACGAATGTGCCCGAGAAGGCCGTCATCAGTGCGATCGACGTCGACATCATCTACCAGCTGCCGCAGTGGCTGCATGCGCAGAAGCTCGACGAGATCGTCATCGACAAGCTGCGCCTGAACGCGAAGCCGGTCGACCTGTCCGAATGGGATCGCACGGTCGAGGCGGCCGAGCACCCGCACGGCGAAGTCAACATCGCCATCGTCGGCAAGTATGTCGAGCACAAGGACGCCTACAAGTCGCTCGGCGAGGCATTGCGGCACGGGGGCCTCAAGCAGCGCACGCGCGTCAACCTGCGCTGGGTCGAATCCGAGGAGATCGAGCGCCGCGGACCGGAACTGCTCAAGGACGCCGATGGCATCCTGGTGCCTGGCGGTTTCGGCAAGCGCGGCTTCGAAGGCAAGATTGCCGCGGCGCGCTACGCACGCGAACACAAGGTGCCGTATTTCGGCATCTGCTACGGCATGCACGCCGCGGTCACGGACTTCGCACGCAACATCGCCGGGCTCGAAGGCGCCAACTCGAGCGAGAACGATCGCAGCTGCGCGCATCCGGTGATCGCGTTGATCACCGAATGGACGACCGGCACCGGCGACGTCGAGAAGCGCGACGAGGCCTCGGACAAGGGGGGCACCATGCGCCTCGGCGCGCAGGAATGCCGCCTCAAGGCCGGCACCGTATCGCGCGAGCTGTACGGCCAGGACGTGATCCGTGAGCGTCATCGCCACCGCTACGAATTCAATAACCGCTATCGCCAGCAGTTCGAGGACCTGGGTTTGATCATTGCGGGCAAGTCGATGGACGACCTGCTGGTCGAGATGATCGAGCTGCCGAACCACCCGTGGTTCGTTGCCTGCCAGTTCCATCCGGAATTCACTTCGACGCCGCGCGACGGCCACGCGTTGTTCATGGGCTTCGTGCGCGCTGCGCGCGAGCAGAAGGCCGTGCGCGAGGCACCGAAGCTGGCGCAGGAGGTGGTGGCTTGATGCGCACGATGCCCTTGAATATCCGCTTAGTCCAGACCATGGCGGACTTCCCGGCGAAGATCATCGTATTCGTGCAGGCCGCCATCCGGGCCGATACCGTCACCCTCACGCATACCGTCATTCCCGCCCATATCGACACCCCCACCCATACCATCATCCCGACCCATCCCGTCATCCCCGCGAAAGCGGGGATCCATTTTTGCGCTTCGCTTCCCAAGAGTCGCCCTTGGATTCCCGCTTTCGCGGGAATGACGGCAGGTGAAAAGGTGCGCCAAACCATTCCTGCCTTTTTTGGAGCCATTCCCGCCTTTGCAGGAATGACGTCGCATGGCGAGGCGCACGCATGAAGCTCTGCGGTTTCGACGTAGGCCTCGAACATCCCCTGTTCCTGATCGCCGGTCCCTGCGTGATCGAATCGATGCAACTGCAGCTCGACACCGCCGGCACGCTGAAGGAGATCACCGGCAAGCTCGGCATTCCCTTCATCTTCAAGTCGAGCTTCGACAAGGCGAACCGTACCTCCGGCACCAGTTTCCGCGGCCCGGGGCTTGAGGAAGGACTCAAGGTTCTCGCCGAGGTCAAGCGCCAGATCGGCGTGCCGGTGCTGACTGACGTGCACGAATACACGCCGCTGAACGAGGTCGCTGCCGTCGTCGACGTGCTGCAGACGCCGGCCTTCCTGAGCCGGCAGACCGATTTCATCCACAACGTCGCCAGCGCGGGCCTGCCCGTCAACATCAAGAAGGGCCAGTTCCTGTCGCCGTGGGAAATGAAGCACGTCGCAGCAAAGGCGAAGGCGAGCGGCAACGAGCAGATCATGGTCTGCGAGCGTGGCGCGAGCTTTGGTTACAACAACCTCGTCTCCGATATGCGCTCGCTGAGCGTGATGCGCGACACGGGCTGCCCGGTGGTGTTCGACGCGACGCACTCGGTACAGCTACCGGGCGGCGCCGACGGCAAGTCCGGCGGCCAGCGCGAATTCGTGCCTGTACTCGCGCGCGCCGCAGTCGCGGTTGGCATTGCCGGCATCTTCATGGAAACGCATCCGGATCCGGACAAGGCGCTCAGCGATGGACCGAATGCGTGGCCGCTCGGGAAGATGGAGGCGCTGTTGGAAACGCTGATCGAGCTTGATCGCATCGGCAAGCGCAGCGGTTTCATTGAACAGACATGACGGCGTCCCTGCCGCGCGTAGTCATGCTCTATCGCTGGCGCGTGCATCCCGGCAGGGAAGATCAATTCGTCGAGGCCTGGTCGAGCATCACGAAGCGTCTGCGTGAAGAACGCGGTTCGCTGGGTTCCCGGCTTCACAAAGGCGACGATGGCCTCTGGTACGGCTACGCGCAGTGGCCGAGCGCCGAGGTCCTGTCGAATGCGTTCCTGCAGCCGGTCGATGAGCTTGCCGCTGCCCGCGTGCGCGAGGCCGTCGTCGAAAATTTCACGCCGGTGAAGCTCGAGCCGGTCGCCGATTTTCTCGTGTCCTCTCGATGAGTATCCAATGACCAGCATCGTTACCGTCCACGCCCGCGAAATCCTCGACTCCCGCGGCAACCCCACGCTCGAAGCCGAAGTCACCCTCGCCGACGGCTCGTTTGGTCGCGCGCTGGTGCCGAGTGGCGCCTCGACCGGTTCGCGCGAGGCGGTCGAGCTGCGCGATGGCGACAAGGCGCGCTATCTCGGCAAGGGCGTGCGCAAGGCGGTCGCCAACGTCAATACGGTGATCGCCTCGGCTCTGCAGGGTTTCGACGCGGAAGACCAGCGCGGCCTCGATGCCAAGCTCATTGCGCTCGACGGCACGCCGAACAAAGGCAAGCTCGGCGCGAACGCGCTGCTCGGTGTATCGATGGCGAATGCGCACGCGCTCGCCGCCGCACATCGCCAGCCGCTTTGGAAGCATCTGGCCGGTTCGCGTCCCGCGCGCCTGCCGGTGCCGATGATGAACATCATCAACGGCGGCGCGCACGCCGACAACAATGTCGACATGCAGGAATTCATGGTGCTGCCGGTCGGCCTGCCGAACTTTGCCGAGGCGCTGCGCGCTGGCGTCGAAATCTTCCATGCGCTGAAGGCGGTGCTGAAGGCGCGCGGCCTCGCTACTGCGGTCGGTGATGAAGGCGGCTTCGCACCCGACTTGAAATCCAACGAGGAAGCGATCGAGACGATCCTCGCAGCCGTCGACAAGGCCGGCTACAAGATCGGTTCGGAGATCTACCTCGGCCTCGATGTCGCCAGTTCCGAGTTCTTCAAGGACGGCGCCTATCACCTCAAAGGCGAGGGCAAGGTGCTGACGCCGGAACAGCTGATCGAGTTCTATGCCGGCTGGTGCGCGAAGTATCCGATCCTCACGATCGAAGACGGCATGGCCGAAGGCGACTGGGACGGTTGGAAGAAACTGACCGACAAGCTCGGCAAGAGCGTGCAGCTGGTAGGCGACGACTTGTTCGTGACGAACACGGCGATCTTCAAGGAAGGCATCGACAAGCACATCGCCAACGCGATCCTGATCAAGGTCAACCAGATCGGCACATTGACCGAGACGCTCGATGCGATCGCGATGGCGGACGCGGCAAACTATGCGGCGATCATTTCGCATCGCTCCGGCGAGACCGAGGACACGACCATCGCGGATCTCGCGGTCGCGACGACGGCGACGCAGATCAAGACGGGCTCGCTGTGTCGCTCCGACCGCGTCGCCAAGTACAACCAGCTGCTGCGCATCGAGGAAGCTTTGGGTTCGTCGGCACGCTACGCCGGCAAGGACGCGTTTCCGAATCTTCCGCACTTCAAGGGCTGAGGCAGCACGCGCGTGCTGCGCTACGTCGCCCTGATCCTGCTGATCCTGCTGATCGCCCTGCAGGTGCGCCTGTGGACAGGGCAGGGCGGACTGCATGAGGTATGGCGGCTGCGCGACCAGGTGGCGGCGCAGAAAGGCGACAACGCGCGGCTGAAAGGGCGCAACGAAACCCTTTCGGCCGAGGTCGAGGACCTCAAGCACGGCGACGAAGCCATCGAAGAGCGCGCGCGTTCCGAACTTGGCTTGTTGAAGCCGGGCGAGACCTTCTATCAGGTCGTCGACCAGAACGCCGACAAAGCCGGCGAAGACGACAAGGCCGATGGCAGGCATTGACCGGTTGTGGTGCGTGGTGCCGGCGGCCGGCCGTGGTGCGCGCTTCGGCGGCGCGTTGCCGAAGCAGTATGTCACGCTGGGCGGCAAGCCGCTGCTGAGCTGGACGCTGGAGCGGCTCGCCTCGTGCGAACGCATCGCCGGCCTGATGGTGGTGCTGGCGCCTGGCGATTCCCACTGGCCCAGACTTTCAGCTCTGGACGGCAAGCCGGTACTCGTGACGACCGGCGCGGCCGAGCGCAGTGGTTCGGTGCTCGCCGGCCTGCGCGCGTTGCCGGATGATGTGGAGGGCGACGCCTTCGTGCTGGTGCATGATGCCGTGCGTCCGTGCGTGCGTGCGATCGACATCGAGCGCTTGATCGATGGCGGCGCGGCGGCGGGCGGCGCTCTGCTCGCAGCGCCGCTGCGCGACACGCTGAAACTTGGCGACGCGCAGGCGCGCGTTGTTGCCACCGAGTCGCGCGAGGCACGCTGGCGCGCGCTGACACCGCAGATGTTTCGGCGCGGCGAATTGAGCGCGGCGCTCGCACAGGCACAACGCGAAGGCATCGCGATCACCGACGAGGCGATGGCGATGGAGCGCATCGGTCATCGGCCTTTGCTGGTCGAAGGCGCCGAGAGCAATATCAAGGTGACCACGCCGGCCGATCTGGCGTTGGCGGAGTTTCTGTTGCGCTCGCAGCGCTGAGGAGCCCGGCGGCTCGAGGTATCGGTTCTCTTCGCTCACAACAAGTTGTCGATTGAACGCAGCGGCCGCCGCCCGCAACAGCGGGTGGATACCCGGCTTTCGCCGTCGTAGAACTCTTCGCGCTCGCGCGGGAATGACGGCAATATAGAGCGCTTCTCCAGAACCCGAGTCCACACCATGCGCATCGGACAAGGCATCGACATCCACGCATTCGGACCCGGCGACCACGTCGTGCTCGCTGGCGTCGCGATTCCGCACGAGCACGGCCTGGTCGCGCATTCGGATGGCGACGTCGTCATCCACGCGCTCTGCGATGCCTTGCTGGGCGCGCTCGCGCTCGGCGATATCGGCATACATTTCCCGCCGACCGATCCACGCTGGAAAGATGTCAACAGCCGGCATTTCCTGTTGCATTGCGCGACGCTGATGAGCGAGCGCGGTTATGCGCTCGCCAACGCCGACGTGACGATCGTGTGCGAGCGACCGAAAATCGCGCCGCACGCCGAGGCGATGCGGCGCAATCTCGCGATCGACCTCGGCTGTGCGATCGGCGATGTCAGTGTGAAGGCGACCACCAGCGAGAAGCTCGGCTTCTGCGGACGTGGCGAGGGCATCGCCGCGTTCGCGGTCGTGCTGCTGCAGCGGCAGCGTGCGGCGACGACGGTGACCGCGGATGATCCGGCCGTGCGCGAACTGGTCAGTCGGGTCGAGCTGGATCCGCGCGCATGAGCGACGCGCTGCCGTATGCGCACGGCGGCCCACCGCTGACGGGCAGGCTGCGCGTCGAGCCGGCCGATTTCGAGGTCGAGGAAATTCTCGGCTTCGAGCCCAGCGGGCAGGGCGAGCATGCTTTTCTGTGGATCGAGAAGGTCGGCGCCAATACCGAATGGGTCGCCCGCCAGCTTGCCGGCGCCACCGGCGTGGCGCCGATGGCGGTCGGCTTTGCCGGACTCAAGGATCGGCATGCGGTCACGCGGCAGGCCTTCACCGTGCAGCTGCCAGGTCGCGCCGACCCGGATTGGAGCGCGCTCGCGATTGCCGGCGTGCACGTGCTGTCGGCGACGCGGCACGATCGCAAGCTCAAGCGCGGCGCCCATCGTGGCAACCGGTTTCGCGTGCGGCTGCGTGATCTGCGAGGCGATCGCGCCGCGGCTGAGAAATGCATCGCTGCCATTCGCGTACGCGGCGTGCCGAACTATTTCGGCGAGCAGCGCTTCGGTCGCGACGGCCACAACCTCGCTCTCGCCGAGGCCTTGTTCGCGGGCCAGCGCATGCCGCGTCATCAGCGCGGATTCGCTCTGTCGGCGGCGCGTTCCGAGCTCTTCAACGGCGTGCTCGGGGTGCGTGTCAGGACGGGCGACTGGGATCGCGCGCTGGAAGGCGAGGTCTGGATGCTCGCTGGTTCGCACGCGATCTTCGGGCCCGAGCCGTTCAATGACGAGCTCGCCAGGCGCCTGGCCGAATTCGACATTCACCCGACCGGCCCGCTGTGGGGCGCGGGCGAATTGCGCAGTGTCGCCGACGTGCGCGCGCTTGAAATGGAAGCTGTCGCACCATTGGCCGCCATCGCGAGCGGGCTCGAGCGCGCGGGGCTGAACCAGGAACGCCGCTCGCTGCGTCTGCCGGTCGAAGATCTGGCCCACGACTGGCACTCCGATGCCGAGCTGACACTCGATTTCCGCCTCGCCGCCGGTTCGTTTGCGACGACGATGTTGCGGGAATTGTGCGATTGGCACGCCGCAGTGGGCTGATAAGGTCAAATGCCTGTTTCCAGAGACGAATTTGCTGTCATGCGAGCATTTACCGGCCTATAGTGATTTTGCGGCCGGCGCGATTGGCGTGTCGTTCCGCGTCCATCCAGCGGAGGTCGTCATGAAATCGCTAGCGATCAGTGCGGCAATCGTCGTCTGCATCGGCTTGTCGTCTTGCGCGGGAGCGCCGCAGCGCATGGTGCGCGGGCAGGACGGAGCCATGGTCAGCGATGTCGATGCGGGCAAAATTGCCGCAGTCAATCAATGGGCGTGGCAACGTGGTGCGACCGTAGTGTGGGTCAACTATCCGCGAGCTCGCCCGGCGAAGAACAACGACGGCTGAGATCAGGCACGCTGCAGCAATACGATGAGCGCGCCGGTGCCACCCTGCGCGGGGCGCGCCGACGTGAAGGCGAGCACGTCCGCACGATGACGCAGCAGCGAATCGGTGAGCTGTTTCAGCACCGGGCCTTGTGCCTTCGAGCGCAGGCCCTTGCCATGCACGATGCGCACGCAGAGTTCGCCGCTGCGTCGACTCTCGTCGAGGAATTGGCGGATCGCCTCGCGTGCGACGGCGCTCGTCATCTCGTGCAGGTCGATTTCGGCGCGCACGCTGAACTGGCCGCGGCGCAGGCGTTGCAACAGGCGCGTCTGCTGGCCGGGTTTCAGATACGCGATCTCGTCGCCGCCTTCGAGCAGGGCGGCATCGAACGGATGCGTCAGTAGTTCATCGCGTACGCGCGCTTCATCGAGCAGGGCTTGCGTCGGCACGGGGGGCGGACGCGTGGCGGTCGGCGCGGCCAGCGCGACTTCCTTCAACGGGCGCACGCGGCCGATCGCCTGGCGAAACAGGCGCGCATCGTCGTGAGTGTCGTCGTCCGCGCTCATCGTTGCAGGCTAGCAGAAACGTCAAGCCAGTCACGGCGGGGACTCGTGTGCGCGCGGCGCGACTGCGGCCGGCGGCATGAATCCGTTATCATTCTGCGTCCACACCAAGCCGTCCGCCCCGACCGTTGCCGCGCATCGGCTCGCGCGATGGGCACCGCGCAGGAAGCCGCATGCGAGTACTGGTCAGTAATGATGATGGTGTCGACGCGCCGGGCATCCGCGTGCTGGCCGAGCGGCTCGCCGCGGTCGGCGACGTTACGGTGGTCGCGCCCGATCGCGACCGCTCCGGCGCCAGCAATTCGTTGACGCTGGACCAGCCGATCCGCGCGGTGCGGCTCGACGATGGCCGTTGGCGTGTCGCCGGAACGCCGACCGACTGCGTGCATCTGGCATTGTCCGGCTTGCTCGATCATGAACCCGATATCGTCGTTTCCGGCATCAACAATTCGGCCAATCTCGGCGACGACGTGATCTATTCGGGCACCGTTTCGGCAGCGATGGAAGGGCGTTTCCTCGGCCTGCCCGCGATTGCCGTTTCGCTGGCGACGAAGGACCACAAGGGGACGTATTACGACAGCGCTGCCGAGGCCGTGTTGTTGCTGATGCGGCGCCTGCTGGTCGATCCGCTGCCGGCCGATACGATCCTCAATGTGAACGTGCCGGACCGCCCCTGGCGCGAGATCCGCGGGCTGGCGGTGACGCGGCTCGGCAAGCGGCATCGCTCGGCGCCCTGCATCGCCCAGACGGATCCACGCGGCCGCCCGATCTACTGGATCGGACCTCCCGGCGAAGCCGCCGATGACGGCCCTGGTACCGACTTCAATGCGGTCCGTGATGGCTACGTATCGATTACACCGATCCATGTCGACCTGACCCGCTATCAGGCACTCGAAAAAGTCGGTGGCTGGGTCGCCGCGCTGCAACCGGGTTTGGGCGACGCCGCATGAGCACGCCCGCATGAGCCTGTTTTCACGACGCGATCCTGCGACGCGCGGGCTCGGCATGACTTCGC
>JBDTYM010000024.1:0-47890 GCA_040005635.1 Dokdonella sp.
GCTGGTAGTAGCGCGCCGCCCAGCGCAGTGTCGACATCAATTCGGCAGTCAGCAGGGGCAGCACGTCGAGCACGCGCTCGATCGTCTTCAGTTTGTCCTCGTCGAGATCCGACGCATCCGTCTGTTCGACGACGACACCGACGACGCTGCGCTTGCCGAAAGGGACGAGCACGCGGCAGCCCACCTGCGGCGCCGCACCCGCCGGGGCGCGGTAGTCGAACAGGGTGTTCAGCGGGACCGGCAGGGCAAGGCGCAGGATCGAAGGCATGGCGTCGGTATGGCGCAAATCCGCGCGCTTGCAAGTGTAGCGACGCCGCCCGCGAAAAGCGGCTCCGGCTTGCCGAAGGTTTCTCACGAAACCATCAGGAAGTCCGGTTAACTACCTACCGCAGCGAGGAAATTTTTCTTATCCACAACAAATGTGGATAACTCTGTGGATTACTGTCGTCGCGACGCCTCGGGGAGCGCTTCTTTGAGCCTTCGCGTGCGGGTTGGCGAATGTTTAATCAATCTGTAATGAGCCTTTGAATTCAATAGCTTGGATTGTGACAATGACTGTCATCTTGGTGTGCGGCGCAGCATCGGAGGGTTCTCGCAAGCGCCGCAAAAATCTGTGCACAACCTCTTGACAGGGGGGGCTCGACTCGCTCCGCCAGCCCTGATGCGGTTCGCGCGTCAACCGTTGGCGTCGGGCTGCGTTGAAGGGCATCGAAAGACCCCCGAAAGGCGGATGTTGAATGCTTGTTGGTTCGATCTTCATGAGCGGCCTTGACCGCATGCCCGACGCGCCAGCGACGCCTACCGACGAGTCGCCCGCGATCGAGCGTTTCCTGCGCGAAGTCGAGCGGCGCGCATTGCGAATGGCCGAGTTTGCGACCGGCAACCGCGAGGAAGCCCTCGATCTGGTGCAGGACGCGATGTTCGGCTTCGTGCGCAACTACGCGTCCAAGCCTGCCAACGAGTGGTCGCCGTTGTTCTGGCGCGTGCTCGACAGCCGGGTCAACGACTGGCATCGCCGTCAGCGCGTGCGTGGGCGTTGGCTCGGTTGGTTCGAGCATACGTCGGATGACGATGAGCATGACGATCCGATTGCGACGGCGTCCGACCCGGGCGAACCCGGGCCGCTGGCGCGGCTCGCCGACAGCGAGGCCGGCAGCGCGCTCGAAACGGCTTTGCGCGCGTTGCCGCTGCGCCAGCGCCAGGCATTCCTGCTGCGCTTGTGGGAAGGTCTTGACGTCGCCGACACCGCTGCGGCAATGCGCTGCAGCGAAGGCAGCGTGAAGACGCACTTGTCGCGTGCGTTGGCGAACCTCAGAAACAGCCTGGAGAAACATCGATGAACACGCCCCCGAGGCAGATCGTGCGACAGGTGCGCTCCCGTGTACCGGGCAGCGCCGAGGACGCCGCGCGCGAAGCATGGGTCGAGCGTGCCGTCGCCCTGCTCGATGAGTCCGCGCAGAACCTCGATGCAGCGACGCTGTCGCGCCTGAATCGAGCGCGCCAGGTGGCACTGGCGCCGCGCCGTGCCGCGCGTCAGGGCTGGCTGGTTGGCGGCAGCCTGGCGGCGGCCGCGCTTGCGCTGGTGATTGCCGTCGGTATCGGCCATCGCACCATGTCGCCGCCTGCTTTGCCGACGGATGTCGCCGCGCAGGATGACCTGGATGCGCTAGTCGGCGACGACAGCCCCGATCTCTACGAGAATCTGGATTTCTATGCATGGCTGGATGCACAGCAGCAGGACGCCAATGGCTGAGATCGCCCATCGTGCCGCCGTGGCGATACCTGCGCGCGCGCGCTGGCGGGTAGCGCTGCGCTATGCGTTGCTGTTCGGTGGACCGATGCTCGGCATCGGCGGCTTCGCGCCAGCCTTGCAGGCCGCCTCCGCGCCACTTGCCGCGGCACAGCGGCTCGAGTGGTCGAGCCTGACGGCATCGCAGCAGCAGGCGTTGACGCCGCTGCACGATCAATGGGCGCAACTGCCACCAGGACAACAGCAGCGTTTTCTGCGCATCGCCGCGCGTTGGCAGGCGGCGGCGCCGCCGCAGCGCAGCGCGATCGAGCAGCGCATCGCACGTTGGGTCACGATGACGCCGGATCAGCGTGCGGCGTTGCGTTCGCGTTACAAGAAATTCCGCGAGCTGGCACCGGAGCGGCAGCAGGATCTGCGCGACACGTTCGAACATTTCCGCGACCTGCCGCCCGAGCAGCGCCAGGCGCTGCGAGAGCGCTTCGATCGGATGAGCCCGGCCGAGCGTGAGGCGGTCATCGCGAAGGCAGCCAGCGAGCCGCCGCGTCCGGGTTGGCGGCGTTTGTTTGCCGACGTGCCAGTAGAGCAGCGTGCGTCGATGCGTGCGATGTGGTTCGGGCTGGATCGCGATCAACGCCACGCACTGCGTCGACAGGCACAAGCGATGTCGGCCGCCGACCGCGCGAGCCTGCGCGGTCGCTTGCTCGCGATGACGCCGGCGCAGCGCAGCGATTTCATCGCGACGCTGCCGCACGATCCGAAGCCGTCGCCCTGAGGCTGCGAGCGCTCAGACGATCGTCAGGCTCGCTATCAGCGCGCCGGCGAAACCGATGCAGAGCAGAACGACATAGGAAATCCCGATCAGGCCGTACTTGAACGTGGTCATGAACCAGCCCTGCCGATAGACCTTCTTCTGCATCAGGAACAGGTAGATCGGCAACCATGTCCAGATTGCCGCGCGCAACAGATTCAGCAGCGGCAGCGCGGCCGGAGCGCTCGTCGCCGCCCAGCCATGCAGCAACGTGACCAGCGCGATCAACAGCAGCGACATGAAGATGAATGCGTGGCTGTGCAGCGCCACCATCAAGTGCTCCATGTACAGCCGTCGCTTGAAGAGGTAGACGATCTTCAGCAGTACCGCGAACAGTGGCATCAGCACGAACAGCGTCTGCGGCGCGACCGAGAACAGGCGCGCAATCGCCTGGCTCGGATTGTTTTTCGCGGCCAGCATGTTTTCCTTGCCGTGCTGCGCCATTTCGTTGAGCTTGGCGTTGGCGAAGGCCGGTAGCCAGTCGACCGTGATCGGATGCGCGACCGGATCCCACGGCACGCCGTCGAACGAAAGCGTCCCGTTCTCGTCATCCGCGTCGGGGTCCGGTGGCGGCTTCACGCCCTTCGCATCCGCCTCTTGCGTGGCCTTCAGCCAGGCGCTGCGTTTTGCCGCCTCTGCGCGCACCTCGGCCGCTGCCTTGTCGAGTCCGGCTTCGGCCACGTGCGTTCCCGCCGTGGCCGCGCGTGCCTTGTCGAGGCCGTCCAGCGCGGCCTTCATGCGCTGCTGCACCTCGGCCTCCGTCGTCGCCTTGTTGACGCCGCCGGTATTGCCGGCGCCGACCAGCTGGAAATTCGAACTGCCGATATTGAGGCTGATCTGGATCGCGAAGAACGAGATCACGCAGAGGAAGAAGAACAGCCGGAATGGCGTCACGTAGCGCGTGCGCCGTCCGGCGAAATATTCGACTGTCAGGTAGCCGGGTCGGAAATACAGCGGCAGCAGACTGCGGAAGATGCGCGAGTCGACGTTGAAGATGGTGTCGGCGACGTCCGCCATCACACTGGCCAGATGCCGGATCATGCCCTTCTCGGGCTGGCCGCAGGCGTAGCAGAACGGACCGTGCATCGGTGCGCTGCAATTCGCGCAGGCCTTCATCGCCTTGCTCGGGCCGGCCGGAATCGCGGCGGCTTCCGGCGTGCTCGTGGAAGGTTCGGTTTCGCTGCTCATCGGTGGGTTGCGGCTCCGGATTGCGCGAAGGAACGCGCGCTCGGATAAGATTCCGCGCCCAGGCTCCCCCTCTGCATGCCCGCCATTCTACATAGCCGAAGGCCGCGCCTCGCGCGCGAGCTGCGCGTTACCCTGCGGCTCGCGCTGCCGCTGGTGTTCGGCCAGCTGTCGGCGGTCGGCATGAACGTGATCGATGCGCTGCTTGCCGGTCATCTCGACGCGCATACGCTGGCGGCGGTCGCGATTGGTACCAGCGTATGGTCGCTCGCCATCGTCAGTGCAATCGGCGTGATGATGGCGCTGCCGCCCTCGGTCGCGCAGCTCAATGGCGCCGGTCGCCGCGAGATGATCGGTCCCTTGTTCCGGCAGGCGCTCTGGCTCGCGCTCGGGCTCGGGCTCCTGCTCGGACTCGGCGTGCGCTTCGGCGGTGCATTGCTGGTCGCGCAGATCGGTGTCGACGTGCGCCTGCTGCCGGACGCGACGCGTTTCCTGCATGCGATCGCGTTCGGCGCGCCGGCATTGACCGTGTTCTTCGCGTTGCGGGGGTTGGGCGAGGGCATCCATATGAGCCGCCCGACGATGTACTTCAGCGTGTTCGGCCTCGCCCTGCTCGGACCGATTGGCTACGTGCTGATGTATGGCGCTTTCGGCGCGCCGCGCCTGGGCGCGCTCGGCAGCGGCATCGCGACGGCGCTGGTGTTGTGGTTGCAGACGATCGCGTTCGCGCTGTATGTCGCGAGCAGCCGGCGCTATCGCGATCTGCATCTGTTTGCGCGTTTCGAGCGACCGCAGTGGAATACGCTGCGTGAGCTGCTGCACATCGGTGTGCCGATGGGCGTGACCCTGCTGATGGAAGCCGGACTGTTCGTCGCGGTGGCGCTGGTGATCGGCACGCTCGGCACCGATGTCGTCGCCGGGCACCAGGTCGCGATCAATGTCGCATCGGTGACCTTCATGGTGCCGCTGGGCCTTGCGCTGGCGACGACCGTGCGCGTTGGCCACGCGGTCGGCCGTGGCGATGCCCAGGGCGTGCGCGATGCCGGCCTGGTCGGTATCGCGCTGACGCTGTGCACGCAATTCATTTCGTGCAGCCTGATGCTGCTGTTGCCGCAGCGCATCGCGGCGCTGTACACCGCCGATGCAAGCGTCATCGCGCTCGCGGCGCAGCTGTTGATGCTGGCCGGCCTGTTCCAGTTTTCCGACGGCATCCAGGTCGCCGCGAACGGCGCGCTGCGCGGGTTGAAGGACACGCGCATCCCGATGCTCATCACCTTGTTCGCGTATTGGGGTGTCGGCATGCCCGTCGGCTGGTGGCTCGCGTTCCCGCGAGGCCTCGGCGCGCGTGGTATGTGGATGGGCCTGATCGCGGGTCTGAGCGTGGCGGCGCTGTTGCTGTCGCGGCGCTTCTGGAAGCTCGCACGAAGGCCGCCGGCGCCGGTCCAGGCATGACTTGCGTGGCATGCCGCGCGCCGCGCAATCGAATATGCTGGTTTGCATGAAGCGCGCCGTCGTCGCGGCGCGACCTGGAGTACACGATGTCCACTGAAAAACCCGGCGTGATCGGCCGCTTCTTCCGCGGACTCTGGAACGCGCTGAATTTCACGCGCCGGCTGGTCTTCAACCTGATCTTCCTGGTCCTGTTGATCGCGTTCGTCGCCGCGTTCTTCAGCGGCCGGCCGGCGCTGGCGCCGCGCACCGCGTTGGTGCTCGATCCGCATGGTTCGATCGTCGAGCAGTATTCGAGCGATCCAAGCCAGCGTGCGCTCGCCAGTATTGCCGGCAGCGAGATCAAGGAAGTGCAGCTGCGCGACATCCTGCATGTCATCGACGCCGCCAGCAAGGATTCGCGCATCGAGCGCATTGTGCTGGTACCGGACGAGATCGGCGGCGCGGGCCTGGCGACGCTGCGCGAGATTGGCGCCGCGCTGGATCGCTTCAAGGCGTCCGGCAAGGAGGTCGTCGCGGTCTCCGGCGGCATGGGGCAGAGCCAGTATTTTCTCGCCGCACACGCGAATCGCATCCTGCTCGATCCGGAAGGCTCCGTCCTGCTCGAAGGCTTCGCCAATTACCGCAGCTATTTCAAGGACGCGCTCGACAAGCTTGGCGTGCAGGTGCACCTGATCAAAGTGGGTACGTTCAAATCCGCCGCCGAGCCCTACATCCTCAACCAGGCGTCCGACGCGGCGAAGGAAGCCGACAGCTACTGGATGGGCGGCATCTGGCAGGAATATCTCGTCGAGATCGCCGCGCTGCGCAAGCTCGACGCGGCGACGCTCAGTGACGACATCGCACACTACGACGATCGTGTCGCCGCACATGCCGGCGATCTCGCCAAGCTGGCGCTCGACCAGAAGCTCGTCGACCAGTTGGCCACGCGTGCCGAAGCGCGCGCGCAACTGCGTTCGGTCGGGGCCGCCGAGGGCAGTGATGGATTTCGCCAGGTCGACTTCAAGAAATACCTTGCCACGCTCGGCACCGATGCGATGCCGCGCATGGGCGCGTCCGCGGTCGCGGTCGTCGTCGCGCAGGGCGAGATCGTCGGGGGTGAGCAACCGCCGGGCATGATCGGCGGCAAGTCGACCGCGCAACTCGTGCGCGCCGCGCGCGAGGACACCAGCGTCAAGGCGATCGTGCTGCGGGTGAATTCGCCCGGTGGTGACGCCGGCGCATCCGAGCTGATTCGCCGTGAAGTCGCGCAGGCGCGCGAAGCCGGCAAGCCGGTCGTCGTCTCGATGGGCGACGTCGCCGCCAGTGGCGGCTACTGGATTGCGATGGACGGCGACGAGATCTGGGCGCAACCGACCACGATCACCGGCTCGATCGGCATCTTCGGCTTGTTCGCCACGGTGCCGGAAACGCTCGGCAAGCTCGGCATTCACACCGATGGCGTCGGCACCACGCCGCTGGCCGGCACGATGGACATCCGCCGCCCGTTGTCGCCGCAGCTCGAAGCGATTCTCAACAGCGTGATCAAGCGCGGCTACAACGAGTTTATCGGCAAGGTCGCGAAGGCGCGCGGCAAGACGCCCGAACAAATCGACGCGATCGCGCAGGGTCGCGTGTGGAGTGGCAGCCAGGCGAAGGAACGCGGACTGGTCGACAAGCTCGGCGGCATCGACGAGGCGATCGCCGCAGCGGCCGCGCGCGCCAAGCTCGGCAAGGATTATCAGGTGCGTTACGTCGAGCGCGAGATGAGCGCGTGGGAACGCGTTGCGCTGAGCTTCGGCAACAGCGATGCGCTGGTGCGCGTCGTGCGCTGGGCCGGATTCACGCTGCCGAGCGGGCTGTTCAGCACGAGCGAAATCAAGCAGGTCGCCGGCGTCGTCGAATCACTCAATGGCCGCCGCTACGGCGCGTTCGCGCATTGCTTCTGCGAGCTGCAGTAGCCTCCGCGGGCCAGATTCAATAGATGCGGACTCTATAGAGCCGGATTCAATCGAGCCAGGTTCGATCGAGCCAGATTCTATCCGATCGTCGCCCTGGCATAAGCCGGGGCGACGAGAACAAGGTCGCCCGACTCAACCGCCGTTGTCGTCGATCGCCTTCTGCTGCGCCTTCGCCGCATCGTCGACGGTCTTCTGCACCGCTTTCGCTTTTTCCAGTGCCTTCAACTGATCGTCGAATACGGTCTTCTGCTTCGCTGGTGCGGCGGCGGCCTGCTGCGCGGCCGCGTCCTCGGCCGGGTGGCTCGAACACGCGACGAGCGCGCACAGGCAGATGGAAAAGGCGATCAGACGCGACATCGCATGCTCCGGCGGGCAGGATTCGCTAGAGTCTGCGCCGCACACTCGGCGCGGACAAGCAGGAGGAAGATGCGATGACGACTCCGTCACGCTGGCGGCTCGACGGTCAGGCGGCCCTGGTCACGGGCGCGAGCAAGGGCATCGGCCTCGCTTGCGCACGCGAACTGGCGACACTGGGGGCGGACCTGCTGCTGGTCGCGCGTGACGAAATACATCTGGAACAGGTGCGTCTGGAACTCGCCGACGAGTTTCCCGAGCGCGAAATCCTCGCCTGTGCAGCGGATGTCGCCGAGCAGGAGCAACGATTGGAAGTGTTCGACTGGATCGCCGACCTCGACGTGGAGTTGTCGCTGCTGGTCAACAACGTCGGCGGCAATGCGACGAAGCCGGCGCTCGACTACGAACTGGCCGAAGTGCGCGCGCTGGTCGAGACGAATGTGCTCAGTGCGTTCGAGATGTGCCGCCTCGCACACCCGCACCTGGCTGAGCACGGCCATGCCGCAATCGTGAATGTCGGCTCGGTTTCCGGTCTCGTGCATGTGCGCAGCGGCGCACCGTACGGGCTGACCAAGGCCGCGCTGCATCAACTCACGCGCAATCTGGCCTGCGAATGGGCCGAGGATGGTATCCGCGTCAACGCGGTCGCGCCGTGGTACATCCGTACGCAGCGCACCGAAGGCCCACTGGCCGATCTGGACTATCTCGAGGAAGTGCTGGCGCGCACTCCGATGGGGCGCATCGGCGAACCGGAGGAGGTTGCCGCGGCCGTCGCGTTTCTGTGCCTGCCGGCGGCGAGCTACGTCACCGGTGAATGCATCGCCGTCGATGGAGGCTTTCTGCGCTACGGCTTTTGAGCGCGCGGCCGCATGGCGCGGCGCATGCAGGAAAACGGCAATGCTCAGACGCCGAGCGGCTGTCTGCGCGTCAACCCGCAGCGTCGAAGCCGTCGCTGAAGATTGCATCCTGGATAACCTGCTCGAAAGCGCCGATATCGGGCGCGTCCCCGCGCACGCGCACGAAAGGAGCGCCGCGCTGATCGAATACCAGCGCGTCGAAGTTGGTGCCGGCGTCGATCGCACAGGAGCCGGCGCCCAGCGCGTGAGTCAACGTGAGGCCGCCATTGTCGGCCAGTGGCTGCAGCTGCGGATCGCAATCGAGCGTGTCGCCGGGCAGCGTGACATTCGCACCGGCAGCGTCGACGAGGTTGCGCGCGCCCACGGCGCTGACGGTCTGATCCGCGTCGATATCGGCGCCGTTGCCGTGATTGCCGCTGGGCGCATAGCCGTGCAGCAGCAGAACGCCATTGCCTAAGCCATTCGCGCCCGCTGCGCTGTTGTCACTGATCGTGCTGTTGTCGAGCATCAACGTGAACGTTGCGATGCCGCCGCCGCCAGCAATATCGCCCGCGGTCGAATTGCCGGAGATCGTGCTGTTTGCGATGAACGCCCGGTAGCTGAAAATGCCGCCGCCACCTTCGTTGTCGAAGTGGCTCTCGCCGATCGTGGAATTGCCGGCGATCGTGCTGCCCGTGATCTCGACGCCGCCGCCAGCGAAGAGGCCGCCGCCGTCGGCCGCAGCGGAGTTGTCGTTGATGCTGCTGTCGGTCAGGTACACCCCTTCGGCCTCGATGCCGCCGCCGCGGCCGAACGGCGACAACGTCGCCTGATTGCCGGAAACCGTGCTGCGCAGGAGGGTCGCCGAAAACGCGCCGACGCCACCGCCGCCGTAGCCGCTCGAATTGTCGGAAATCAGGCTGTCGGTGGCATGGAGTTGCGAGGCCCTGACGCCGCCGCTGTCCGCGCGATCGCCGACGGTTGAGTTTCGGGACACGACGCTATGCGTCAAATTCACCGTCAGCGTCGCATAGATGCCACCGCCGCGACCGATGTAGCCGTCGGTTGAATTGCCCGTGATCGAGCTGTCGCTGATGTCCGCGAGTTCGGAGACGTGGATGCCGCCGCCGGTACCGTACGGGCCTTGCGTGGCATTGCCCGACACGACGCTGTCGACCATCGTCAGCGTCGTGAACGCGTAAATGCCGCCGCCAGCGACGTGGCTCAGATTGCCGCTGACGATGCAGTCGTCCAGGTCCAGCGGGCCCTCGGCAAAGATGCCGCCACCGCCGCTGCCATCGGTGCCGCCAAGACCGCCGCTGATCGTCATGCGGTGCAGACGCAGCGGCGTCTGCAGGCTGCCGCGCGCGTCGACGATGCGGAACGGCACGTCGTCGGCATCGCGACGCAGCGTTACGCGTGCATTGCCGCCATCGGTCGTCAACGCACCGTCGCTCAAAAGTTCGCCGCCAGCAGCACCGTCGAGCACGATTTCGATGATGCCGCTCGCAAATACGATCGTATCGGCCCCGTTGCCGGCCGGGCAGCCGGAGACGGCGAGGTCGGTATTTGCTGCGGCCACCGCATCGCGCATGCTGCAGTGAGCCGCGATCGAGCCGTCATCCGCCGTATCGACGATGAGGGTGGCCGCTTCGGCGGCGCTGGCGAGGGCGATTGCAAGGGCTGCCGACAGAGGGCGCAGCAAGCATGAGCGCAGCCCGCGATGTTGACGACGTGAAGAGTGCACGCGTTGATGGATCGGCAACATCGCGATGTTCCTCAGGAGCGAACGCAATACCCGTGCAGTTCGGGCTGGTGGAATGAGGTCGGCAGTCAGGCGGTAGAACGCCAGCGCGAGCGAAACAGCGACATCTGCGTTATCGACTGCTTTAATGCAATGCTAAATAAGTCTCCAACTGACGTCATTTCCGCGAAAGCGAAAGCGCTTTTCAACAGCGAAGCTGGTCAATCCAATTTGCTTTTGTTTCAGGGGCTAAGATCAAGATGGATGACCGGCCATTCGGCCGTTGAAAACCCCGCTTTCGCGGGAATGACGACTCATTCAGCGTCGCCTTAAAGGACTTCGCATGATTGCGCCGAGGCGAGGTTACGTTCCTGCAGTGACATCAATGCGGGAGAGCAGCATCGCGCAGCAGTGCTTCATGGATACCCCTACGATCAAGCCATTGGCCATCGGACTATCAACAGCCGAAAACGGCGAGTCGCCATCGGCGATCAGCGTTAGCATGCAACGATGCAACCACCTCGCGACAGTCCCCATCTCGATCGCCGCGCCTGCGAACGGGCGCGCCAGACTCGTGACGCGCGCTTCGATGGCCTGTTCTTCACCGCGGTCACCTCGACCGGCATCTACTGCCGGCCGACCTGTCCGGCGCCGTCACCGAAGGCGCACAACATCCGCTACTACGACAGCGCAGCGGCGGCTGCGGCTGCCGGCTTCCGGCCGTGCCTGCGCTGCCGGCCGGAAGCAGCGCCCGGTTCGCCGCTGCATCGGGCAAAGAGTGAGCTCGTCGCAGGCGCATTGCGTCTGATCGAGCAAGGCGCGCTCGATGAAGGTTCATTGCCGACATTGGCAGCACGCGTCGGCGTCGGCGAGCGTCACCTGCGCCGCGTATTCGCCGAAGAACTTGGCGCGAGTCCGCTCGATGTCGCGGCCACGCGGCGGCTGCTGTTCGCAAAGCAGCTGATCGGCGAGACCGCGCTGCCGATGACGGCCATCGCGCAGGCCGCCGGTTACGCGAGTCTGCGCCGCTTCAACGCGGTGTTCAGCGCGGCCTACGGCAAGCCGCCGCGTGAAATCCGCCGCACGCGTGCGGCGCTCGCGAATGGCATGGCGGATGAGCTTACGCTGCGCCTGCCGTATCGCGCGCCGTACGACTTCGCGCATCTGCTGGAATTCTATGCGCGCCGTGCAATTCCCGGCGTCGAAGTCGTTGATGCGGGCGAGTATCGACGCAGCTTCGTACTCGATGAGGTGCCAGGATGGCTTGCTGTCGCGCCGATCAAGGGCGACTCGGCGCTCGCGCTGCGCGTGCACCATCCGAAGTCGAGCGTGCTCGGCATGCTCGCCGGTCGCGTCAAGCGCATGTTCGATGTCGATGCCGATCCGCGCGCGCTGTCCGCCGCATTCCGCCGCAGTGACCTGCTCGCTCCGTTGATCCGGCGCTGGCCCGGCCAGCGCCTGCCGGGCGCCTGGGATGGTTTCGAACTCGCGGTACGCGCCGTGCTTGGACAGCAGGTCAGCGTGGCGGCGGCGCGCACGCTTGCGGCGCGTGTCGCGGCAACTTACGGCACGCCGTTCGAACAAGGCGCGGCGATCGGCCTGCATGCGTTGTTTCCGACCGCATCGCGGCTGCTCGACGCCGAACTTGAAACGCTCGGCATCACGCGTGCGCGCGCCGCGACGATCCGTGGTCTCGCGCGTGCCGTCCTCGACGGTCGCGTGCAGTTTCGTGCGGAACAGTCGCTTGCGGCGTTCGAGCGCGAACTGGTGGCGCTACCCGGCATCGGCGCGTGGACCGCGCACTACATCGCGATGCGTGCGCTGGCGCAACCGGATGCGTTTCCGGCGGCGGACCTGATCCTGCGGCGCGCGGCCGGACAAGGCCGCACGCTCGCCACACGTGAACTCGAGACCTTGAGCGAGGCGTGGCGGCCGTGGCGCGCTTACGCGGTCATGCTGCTCTGGCGCAACAGTTGACGGAGATGACGATGAACTACGACTACCTCGCCACGCCGATCGGTCCCTTGCTGCTGGTCGCCGATGAGCACGGTTTGCGCCATATCGACTTCCCGCGCGAAGATCAGGCTGAGCGCATCGAGGCGGACTGGACGTGCAGTCGCCTGCATCTTGGCGATGCGATTGCGCAGCTCGAAGCTTACTTCGCGGGCGAACGGCTCACGTTCGATCTCGCCCTGGCTGCGCAAGGAACCTCGTTTCGCCAGACCGTCTGGGACGAGCTTGTGCGCATTCCGTATGCACAGACGATCAGCTACGGCGAGCTCGCGCGCCGCATCGGCAAACCGGCCGCGAGTCGCGCAGTCGGCGCCGCGAACGGCGCGAATCCGTTGCCGATCGTGGTGCCCTGTCATCGCGTGATCGGCAGCGGCGGCAACCTCACCGGTTTCGGCGGCGGCTTGCCGATCAAGCGCTGGCTGCTCGAGCACGAACGCCGCTACGCGCCGCGCCCCGTGCTTGCGTTGCAGTGACGGATTGACGTCGCCATGCGCACGTGGCAGGCATGGCGAGCACGGGCTGCGAAGGCTGCTGCGTTTATCCACAAAGCCTGTGGACAATGTTCGGGATAAGCATGTGGAGCAACTCGTACAGGCCGCGCCAGCGCTGGCTTTGCGGCGCTTTGCGAAAAAAATGACCAGTGCGGATCGACGCACGAAAGCGCCGATTCGTCAACAGCCGCGCATGCGATCGCGCAGGTCCTGCGCCTGCTGCTCGAGCGGCGCTTCCTGATCCATCGATACGCTGCGAATGCGTGCAAGCACGTCGTCGAGTTGACTCTGCAGATACGCGCAAGCTTCTCGCGGCGACGCGCGGTGGCACTGATCGTCGACCCAGACGTATGCGCCCGCGGTCGCCGCGGCGACACGGGACGGCTGATGTCCGCCGCCGGGTGCCGGCGCGCCCGCACCGAACGCCTGGGCGTCTTCGAGCACGCCGAACGGCACCGCTGCCCCAGCGCCCTTGCCGGTCTCGCTGACATAGCGACCACCGTCGTAACGGCTGCACAGGAAGAAACTGGGTGGCAACGTTCGCGGCGAAGGCGCAACGTTCGGCGTCGGCGCGTTCGTCTTCACGGGCGGATCGATCGCGGCGCTGTCGTCATCTACGGCGGTGGGCGCCACGTATGGATCGCTCGGCAGAGGCACGCGCTGCTGCCTTGCGTTTGCCCTGCATGGCTGGTCCTGGAAACTGATCGCGCCATCGGCAGCGGTGCACTTGTACGCGCTGGCGGCGTGCACCGGCAGGCTCGCAAGCGCGCTCAGAGCGAACGCGACTGACGCTGACAGGATGCGGGGCGATGCGCGGCGCATCCCGTCAGTCTACGCCGCGATTTCGCGGCGTGACGAACTCACCAGGGCAGCGTCCGACCGAGATGGAAATAGCCGCCATTGGGACCGTCGGCGCCGATCAGGGCGAGTTCGACGCTGGTCCTGACGCCTTGCGGGATATCGATCTCGCCTTCGCCCTTGTTCATGTCGGTCTTGACGTAGCCCGGATGGATCGTGTTGACCTTGATCGAGCTGTCGCGCAGTTCGTAGGCGAGTTGCACGGTCCACGCATTCACGGCGCTCTTCGAGACGTTGTAGGCCGGCACTTTGAAGTCATAGATCGGCGATGCCGGATCCGCATGCAGCGTGAGCGAGCCGAGGATGCTCGACACGTTGACGATGCGTCCCGCCACGGACTTGCGCAGCAGCGGCAGGAACGCCTGAGTGACCGCGACCAGCCCGAACAGGTTGGTGTCGAACGTCGCGCGCCAGGTCTCCAGCGTCTGTTCCGAAGGCTTCTTCCCGGCGTCGTCGAGCAGGATGCCGGCATTGTTGACGAGGATGTCGAGATGGCCGTGCTTTCGCTCGATGTCCTTCGCGGCAGCAGCGATGCTGGCCGCATCGGTTACGTCGATCGCAATGGCTTCGGCATCGAAGCCTTCGCCCTGCAGGGTCTTCGCCGCCTGCGCGCCCTTGGCAAGCTCGCGCGCGCCGACGATGACGTGTACACCTTGCTGCGAGAGCTGGCGTGCGGTTTCAAGGCCGATGCCACGCGTGGCGCCGGTGATCAGTGCGATTTTCTGGGTCATGCAGTTTGCCTCGCGGGAGTGCGGTAAGTTTCTTCCGTCACCCCGGCGCAAGCCGGGATGACGGCGGGGTGTCAGTGCCCCGCGGCTGGCAATGACGGGGCGGCGATGTCCTGCGCGCGCTGGACACGGCGCGCGCGGCGGCCGCGAACGAGCAGATAGAACACCGGTGTCAGCAGCAGGCCGAAGAAGGTGACGCCGAGCATGCCGGAGAACACCGCAACGCCCATCGCGCGACGCATTTCCGCGCCGGCGCCGGTCGAGGTGACCAGTGGCACCACGCCCATGACGAACGCGAGCGACGTCATCAGGATCGGGCGCAGGCGCAGGCGACAGGCATCGAGCACGGCCTGCCAGACCGATTCGCCATGCGCTTCGCGATCGCGTGCGAATTCGACGATCAGGATCGCGTTCTTGCAGGCGAGCCCGACCAGCACGATCAGTCCGATCTGCGTGAAGATGTTGTTGTCGCCACCCGTGATCAGCACGCCCATGATCGCGCAGAGCAGGCACATCGGCACGATCAGTACGACCACCAGCGGCAGCGACAGGCTTTCGTATTGCGCGGCGAGCACCAGGAACACCAGCAGCACGACCAGCGGGAAGATGTAGAACATCGTGTTGCCGGCAAGAATCTGCTGGTAGGTGAGATCGGTCCATTCGTAGGTCATGCCGTTCGGCAGTTCCTGTGCGAGCACTTCCTCCATCGCCGTCTGCGCCTGGCCGGTGCTGAAGCCCGGCGCGGCACCGGCGTTGATCTCGGCGGCGAGATAGCCGTTGTAGTGCGGCACGCGGTCGGGCCCGGAAATCTCGCGCGCCGTGACGAAACTGGCGAGCGGAATCATCGTGCCGGCGCCGTTGCGTGTCTTCAGACGGCCGATGTCCTCGGCGCTCATGCGAAAGCCGGGCTCGGCTTGCGCATTCACCTGATAAGTGCGGCCGAACAGGTTGAAGTCGTTGACGTAGAGTGCGCCGAGATACATCTGCATCGTGTCGTAGATATTCTGCAGCGGCACGCCGGCCGACTTGGCCTTCTCGCGATCGACATCGACATCGATCTGCGGCACGTTGACCTGGAAGCCGGAGAACACTCCGGCGAGCTCCGGTCGCTTGCCCGCTTTCGCGATCACATTCTGCAGCTGCTTGTAGAGTTCATCGGCGCCGAAGTTGCCGCGATCCTCGATCTGCAGCTTGAAGCCGCCGATCGTGCCGAGGCCGTTCACCGGCGGCGGCGGAAAGATCGCGATGAACGCATCCTGGATCTTGGCAAACTCGGCATTCATCGACATCGCGATCGCGCCGGCGGAACGCGAGGCGTCGCGACGCTCGTCGAACGGCTTCAACGGCGTGAACGCAATGCCCGAATTCGGCGCATTGGTGAAGCCGTTGATCGACAGGCCCGGAAACGCCGGCACGGATTCCACACCCGGCGTCTTCAGTGCGATATCGGTCATGCGCTTGACCACCGCCTGCGTGCGGTCGAGCGTCGCTGCGTCCGGCAGCTGCGCGAAGCCGACCAGGTACTGCTTGTCCTGCGCAGGCACGAAGCCGGACGGTGTATGCGCAAAGCCATACAGCGTGACGGCAATCAGCCCGGCGTAGATGAACACCGCGATCGAGCTGCGACCGAGGATGCGGCTGACCGTACCGACGTAGCCGTTCGAGGCACGCGCGAAGAAGCGGTTGAACGGACGGAAGAACCAGCCGAGCGCACCGTTGAGCAAGCGGGTGAACGCATCCGGCGGCACGTCATGCGCCTTCAGCAGCACGGCAGACAGCGCCGGCGACAGGGTCAGCGAGTTGAACGCCGAAATCACCGTGCTGATCGCGATGGTCAACGCGAACTGCTTGTAGAACTGGCCGGACAAGCCGCTGATGAATGCCGTTGGCACGAACACCGCGCACAGCACCAGTGCGGTCGCGATGATCGGACCGGTGACTTCCTTCATCGCCTGCACGGTCGCCGCAATCGGCGCGAGGCCTTCGGTGATGTTGCGCTCGACGTTCTCGACGACGACGATCGCGTCGTCGACGACGATGCCGATGGCCAGCACGAGCCCGAACAGGGACAGCGTATTGAGGCCGAAGCCGAACAGATGCATCACGCCGAGCGTGCCGATCAGCGAAACCGGCACCGCGAGCAGCGGAATGATCGACGCGCGCCAGGTCTGCAGGAATACGATGACGACGATGACGACCAGCGCAATCGCTTCGAGCAGGGTATGCAGCACCGCTTCGATCGAGCCGCGCACGAACACGGTCGGATCGTAGGCGACGTTGTAGTCGACGCCCTCGGGGAATGTCTTCTTCAGCTCGGCCATCTTCGCGCGGACCGCGTCGGAGATCGCGATCGCGTTGCTGCCGGGGCGCTGGAAGATCGGAATCGCGACCGCGGTCTTGTTGTCGAGCATCGCGCGCAGCGCGTAGTTGTCCGATCCAAGCTCGACGCGTGCGACGTCGCGCAGTCGCGTGATCTGCCCCGAGGTGCCGGTGCGGATGATGATGTTGGCGAAGTCCTCCTCGGTGACGAGGCGGCCCTTCGTGTTCACTGCGATCTGGAAGTTCGGCTTGGCCGGGTCGTTCGCTGGCACCGCTGCCGAGCCGAGCTGGCCGGCGGCGACCTGCACGTTCTGCTCGCGGATCGCATTCGCGATGTCGGTCGCGGTGAGGCCGCGCGCGGCGACCTTGTCCGGATCGAGCCATACACGCATCGAGTAGTTGCCGCCGCCGAACTGCTGCACGTCGCCGACGCCGTCGAGACGCGACAGCTCATCCTTGACGTGCAGCAGGGCGAAGTTGGACAGATAGTTCTGATCGTAGCGGCCGTCGGGCGAGGTGATGAACACCGCTACCGTGATGTCCGGCGACGCCTTCGCGGTGGTCACGCCGATGCGCTGCACGTCCTGCGGCAGCTTCGGCGTCGCCTGCGCGACGCGGTTCTGCACCAGCACCTGCGCCTTGTCGACGTCGGTGCCGAGCTTGAACGTGACGGTCAGCGTCATCACGCCGTCGGAAGTCGACTGCGAATACTGATACAGCATGTCCTCGACGCCGGTGATCGCCTGTTCGAGCGGGCCGGCGACCGTATCGGCGATGACTTTCGGGTTCGCGCCTGGATACGACGTGCGCACGACGACGGTCGGCGGCACCACTTCGGGGTACTCCGAGATCGGCAGCGACGGAATCGAGATCAGGCCGGCCAGCAGGATCAGCGCCGACAGCACGCCGGCAAACACCGGTCGCGTGATGAAGAATTGGGAAAGGTTCATGGTCGTGTGTCCCTTCGGACGTACAGAAAGCTTGGTTGCCCGTGGTTCCTGCGAAAGCCGGAACCCAGCGTCATCGCAAGGCGGCGCGAGGCACTGGGTCCCGGCGCGTGCCGGGACCGACGAGATTGGATCAGCGTTGCGAACTCGCCGTCGGCGAAGTGCGCGTTGCCGCTAGCGTCGGCGATGCCGGCGCTGCGCGTGGAGTGGCCTGCACGACGCCCTGGCGATTCGCATCCATGTCGACCTTGGTCGGCTTCACCGCCATGCCCGGCCGCACGTGCTGCAGGCCATTGACGACGATCACGTCGCCGGGGGCGAGACCCTGTTTGACTACGCGCAGCCCGTCTATCGACGCACCGAGCTCGATGAAGCGGTATTCCAATGTGTTGTCCGGCTTCAGCGCAAAGACGAACTTCTTGCCGAGGTCGGTTCCGACCGCGCGATCGTCGATCAGGACGGTGTCGCGGCTGTTGCCGCCGACCAGCTTGATGCGCGTAAACAGGCCCGGCGTGAAACGGCCGTCGTGATTGTCGAACACCGCGCGGCCGCGGATCGTGCCGCTCTGCGGGTCGACTTGGTTGTCGACGAAGTTCAAACGGCCCTCGTGCGGATAGCCCTGCTCGTCGATCAAGCCCATGAAGACCGGGCTGATGCCCCCGGGCGCCTGCGAGTCGGTCGCGGCGGTATGGGCGAAGCGCAAGTAGGTCTGCTCGTCGGCATCGAAATAGGCATACACCGGATCGTCCGACACGACCGTGGTGAGGATGCTTGTTATCGAAACGAGGTTGCCGGGCGTGATCAGCTTGCGCGAGACGCGACCTTCGATCGGCGCACGCACTTCGGTGAACTCGAGATTCAGACGCGCGGTTTCGAGCGAAGCCTGGGCCGAGCCGATGTCGTCGGCGCTGGTGCTCGTCGCGGTGACGAGCTGGTCGTAGTCCTGCTGCGAAATCATGTGCCGGGCGACCAGACTCTTGCCGCGATCTTGGGTCGAGGCGGCCAGAGTGGACGACGAGCGCGCGTGCTTGAGTGCGGCAGAAAGGCGATCGACCTCGGCCTGAAACGGACGCGGATCGATGCGGAAGAGCAACTGGCCCTTCTTGACACGCGAGCCCTCGGTGAACGGCGCCGCTTCGATCACGCCGCTGACGCGCGGTTGGATCTGCACGCTGTCGACCGCCTCGAGACGGCCGCTGAATTCCTCCCAGTCGCGCAGCGGTTTGGCGATGACCGTCGCGACCGAGACTTCCGGCGGCGGCGGCGCGGCCGGCGCCGCGGCATTGGCGGCCGAGCGCGTGCAACCTGAAAGAACCCAGGCGATGGCAAACAGAAGACTCAAAGTGAAAATACGCATGGCGGATTTCCTGTCGTTTCGATTCGGGTGACCCCAAGGCAACGTCGCAACCTGTACGGTCGCTGGCTTCACGCTGCGCTGCGGCTTGACTTCAAACCGCTGCGACTCGAAACTGCGTGTGTTACCGGTCAGTAACGTGTACTGTAGTGACCGGTCAGTAACATGTCAAGAGGAGTTACCGTCATGGGCGCCAAGTTGGCCGCCACCGGCGTCAAGGGCGCCGGGCAGGACAAGCCGCGGGTTCGCGACCGCATCTTCGATACGGCTTGCGATCTGTTCTACAAGCACGGCATTCGAGCGGTCGGCGTCGACGCGATCGCGAACGAAGCCGGCACCAACAAGATGAGCTTCTACCGCAGCTTTCCATCCAAGGACGAGCTCGTGGCGGAGTATCTGCGCGACCAGGAAAACGAATACTGGTCCTGGTGGGACGACTCCATTGCGGCGTTCGATGGCGACGCGCGGCGTCAGATCGAGGCGCTGTTCGATGCGTTTCTGGAGATGAACTGCAGCAAGAAGAAAGTCGCCGACGTCGGCTGCAAGACCAGCCGCGGCTGTCCGCTCGGCAACGCGGCCGTCGAGATCGCCGACGACAACGAGACGCTCGGCGGCATCGTGCACGACTACAAATCCAAGATCCGCAAGCGGCTGCGCCTGCTGGCGCGCGAAGCGGGGGCGAAGGATGCCGACGCGCTCGGTGACGCACTGATGCTGTTGATGGAGGGTGGCTATTATTCGCGGCTGACCTTCCCGCACAACACCGGTCCAGTCTCCGCGGTGGCTCAGGCGGCACGCGTGCTGATCGACGCGCACCTCGCCTGAATTTCGCCATCCACAGGGTCTTCGGTGCGGCCAAGCCCGCGCCGGAAGGCGGATTTGCACCTCGAACTGGGAAATACGACACAATACGTAACTAATCGTGTCGAAAGATGGCGCGCAAATTGCTCCGAATACAGCGGGTTTCGGATCGGCACGCGTGAAGCATCGTTTTCCTTCGATTACCGTTTGGCTGCGAATCTTCGCGTCGATCCTGCTGTTGGCAGTCGCGGGCGCCCACGCCGAGGCGCCGACGCTCGCGCTCGAGCGGCTTGATAGCAGCAGCGTCGATGCATCCGCAGCGGACGTGCTGTCCGGAGCGCGTGACCGTGAGTTCGTCGCCGTGCCCTATGCAGCGATCGTTCCGGCCGGCGACCATGACGTCTGGTACAAGCTTCGCCTCGCCGAGGACTGGACATCGGGACGCCCGCCCGTGTTGTCGATCCAGGATCCACAAGGCTTGTCGATCAGTGCCTACCTGCCGCCAAAATACGCGGCCGAGCACTACAGTATGTACGACGCGAGTGCGCGCACCGGCTTCTCGCGGCACGCGTTGGTCGTGCTGTTGCCGATCGACCTGAGGGCGGCCGCGCCGATCTACCTGCGCGTGGCTCCCGAGAAGGCGGTTCCGCGCAGCATCGAGGTCGTCAACGTGTTCGACGCACGCGTCGCCGATCTGGTGCGCGCTCGCCTCGATGTGTTGTTTCCGGCGATCCAGTTGGCGACGGTGCTGGTCATGCTGTGCTTCTTCGTCGCCTTGCGTGAGCGCATGTACATCTACTTTGTCGGCCATGTGTTCTTCTGTGTCGTCTATGAGCTGTACTCGTTCGGCATCGGCTATGAATTCTGGCCCCTCAACGTGCTGGCCCCGTTTCATGCGCGAGCGCTCTGGTTCGCCGCAGCGCTCGCCGCAATCCTGCTGATCGAATTCTCCAGCCGCTTTCTCGAGCTCAGGCGCATCGCGCCGCGTCTGGATCGCGTGCTTGCCGCGTTTCGCTGGCCATTGGCACTACTGGCCCTTTGTGCAGCGATTCCACCGCTGTCGTCCGGCTGGTGGGTCGAGGATGTGCTTTCGATCGTCGTGCTCGTTGCGGCGCCGCTGCTGATCATCGCCGGCGTGCTCGCCTGGCAGCACGGCGGTCGGCGTGGCGGGTTCTATCTGTGTGCGTGGATTCCCGGCCTGCTGTTCGTGATGCTGCGCGTACTGCAGCTGACGCTGCTGTGGCCGTTGCCGGTGTGGCTGGAATTCGCATTGCCGGCCGCGTTCGCCTATGCCAGCCTCGTGCTCGCTTTCGGTCTTGCCGACCACACCTTGTCGATCCGCCATGAGCGCGATGTCGCCCATCGCCTGGCCGAGCACGACGCATTGACCGGCGTGCTGAACCGCCGCGCAATCCTCGCGCGGCTGCGCGCTGCGTTCCTGCAGGCGCGTGAAAGCGGCGAGCCGCTGGCCCTGCTGTTCCTCGATCTCGACCACTTCAAGCGCGTCAACGACAGCTATGGTCATCGTGCCGGCGATCAGTGTCTGCGTGCGGTCATCGGCCCCATCGCGAGCGAGCTGCGCCAGGGTGACGCGCTTGGCCGCTACGGCGGTGAGGAATTCCTGGTCGTGCTGCCGGGCGCCGCTGCAGCCAACGCTGAAATCGTCGCGGAGCGCATACGCGACCACGTACAGGAAATGCCGATTCTCGTATCCGGCACGCGGATCGGCTTGACGCTGAGTGTCGGCATCGCTGCGCTCGACGACGACGTGTTGACGCCGGACGATCTGATCGAGCGTGCCGACGCCGCGCTGTACCGCTCGAAATCGGCGGGCCGCAATGTCGTCAGCACGCACGCGCCGATACTGCACGAATCCACTGCAACTTGAGCATTGCACCATAGATGTCGGTGCATTCGCGCGTGATGCTCGCCGCGGCCAAACTCGAACGTCTGTACGCGCAGATCGCCTGGGAGTGAAGAGGCGCGCGATCAGCGCACGCGCTGCACACCTGGCAGCGCCGCAATGCGCGCGTACTCGCCGCTCGAAAAGCGCGCCGGCTGTGCCAGCCAGTCCTCGATCATCGGCGTCGCATCGCTGCCCCAGAACAACGCCTCATCGATTTGCAAGGTCGGCACGCCGAAAACGCCGGCGGCGATCGCGGCCTCCGTATTGGCACGCAATTGCGATTTCACCGGCCCGCTGGCGAGTGCGCCGGCGGCGTCGTCGATGCCGAGCGCGCGCGCGACGTCAACGAGGTCTTCGACAGTTTCGCCGCCGCGGCCGTCGCGCCAAAGATGGTCGAAGATTGCGCTGACCGTGGGCCAGTCGCCGCCAGCGGCGATGCACAGGCGCAGCGCCGCCAACGGATTGAACGGATGCGTCGGCGGAAAACGCAGCGTGACCCCATCACGCTCGGCGCGCCATTGCACGAAGCGATAGGTGAACTCGCGCTTGCCCGCAATCTCGGCCGGACCGAGCTGGCCGCAATGCTTCAACACCGCACCGAACACGATCGGCTTCGCCGCGATGTCGATGCGCTGGCGCAGCGCCAGAATCTGCGGCAACTGCAGGTACGCGAACGGCGAGATGAAGTCGAAGTACCACGTTGCGGACATGATCTTTGGGGTGAGTCGGCAGGAGCGCAAGCATACCGCTGCCGACATCGACGATGCCTCGGGCGGGTAGCGCAGCCTCCCGCCTCCTGCTTTGCATCTCGCCGTCGCAGCGCCCGCTGCGGCGATTGCGCGAGCCCGCCACGGGCGCCGGCATCGAGTTGCGCTCAGCGGCCCTTGGTGCCGACCACGACAGGGGAATAAGATGCCCTCAGGGGGTTACCCATGGCTGTGTTCAACCGATGGCACGGCTATGCCGCGTTGCTCTACGTGCTCTTGTCGAGTCCGTTGCGCGCAGCAACCGACACGCGCATGGCCGAGATCGCGATGCTCGACGCGACGACCGCGCCGATCACGGTGCAGGCTTTGCTCGGGGGTGACCGCGAACAGGAATTTCGCGCCGCGCCGCAGGACTTGCTACGCGCTCCGAACGATCACGCGGTGTGGTATCGGGTGCGCCTCTCCAAGGACTGGGGCGCCTCGAGTGCGCCGCTGCTGGTGATTGCCGGCGATGTGCGCGCGCGCCTTGTCGCGTACCTGCCGCCCAATTACGCAGCGCGTGCCGTCAGCCCGTACACGGCCGATCTCGACCCGCGCTATTCGCACCATGCGCTGGTGTTCGAATTGCCGCGCGACCTGCGCAGCGATCAGCCGGTCTACCTCGAACTGGGTGCGCCCGGCCAAAGCCAGCCGATGCGCGCGCGCGTGGTCGAGCAGAATCTCTACCAGGTCGAGGACCTGCGCCACGTGCGCTTCAGTGTCTTCTTCGCCAGCGTGCAGATGGCGATGCTGCTGGTCATCCTGTGCTTCTGGCTGGTGCTGCGTGATCGCGTGTTCGTGTACTTCATCGTCTACGTCACCGCGCAGCTGGCCTATCAGCTGGCAGTGACGGGCGAATTGTACGCGTTGCCGGGCGCGGAATGGCTGGCGCCGCTCGGTTTCCATCCGGGGCAGTTCGCGGCCATCGTGTCGGCCGGCATGTCGATCAGCTTCATCATCGAATTTGCTGATCTGGCCCGCTACGTGCCGCGACTGACGCACTTATTGTCCGCATTGCGCTGGCCATACCTGCTTCTTGCAGTAACGCTCTGGCTACCGTTTCTGCAGCCGGATCGCTGGCTTCCCAACGTGGTCAACGCATTGCTCGTGTTGAGCACCACGATTGCGCTCTATGCCGGCTGGCGCGCGTGGCGTCACGGCAGCCGACAGGCGGGATTCTTCCTGATTTCATGGCTGCCCCTGCTCAGCCTGACCGTGCTGCGCGTCGCCCAGCTGTTGTTCGGCCTGCCGTTGCCGGCATGGCTCGAATATGGGTTTCCGGCCAGCATGGCTTACGCCGCCGTCGTCATCGCGGTGGGTCTGGCCGACCGTACCTTGCAGGCGCGACGCGAGCGCGACGCCGCGCACCGCCTCGCCGAGTTCGATCCGCTGACCGGTGTGCTGAACCGACGCGCGATCCTCGCGCGCCTGATTGTCGCCTGTGCCGACGCACGCCGGGCACGTGGTTCGCTGGCCGCGTTGTTTCTCGATCTCGATCACTTCAAGCGCATCAACGACGGCCATGGCCATGCCGCGGGTGACCTCGTGCTGGCCGCGTTCGCAACGTCGATGCAAGCCGAGTTGCGCGAGTCGGACTGGCTCGGCCGCTATGGCGGCGAGGAATTCCTGATCGTGCTGCCCGATGCCAGCGAGTTGCTCGCGCGCTCGATCGGCGAGCGTATCCGCGCCCGCACTGCCGCGCTGCGTGTCGCGTTTGGGGATCACGAACTGCATCCGACCGTCAGCATCGGCATCGCCCTGCTCGACGAGACCACGACGAGCGCAGAGGCGTTGATCGAACACGCCGACATGGCGTTGTATCGGGCGAAGGCGCAGGGGCGCAATCGCGTCATGCAGTATCTGCCGGGAGAAAAAACCGACGCGCCTGCGCTGCCTCGACATGGTTGAGATGCACGCCGCTGCGCTCGAACTCGCGGTGCTCAGTGCAAGGTCTTGAAGACCTTCGCGTCGAATGCATCGACGGCAATCACCTCGTCGCGCGCCTCGCGCGCGTCGTTGAGAAGGTCGTATTCATCGCCGCTGATCACGCCGGCAGCCACGCCGAGCTCGTCGAGCATGTAACCAGGCGCGCGATCGAGGCGACCGGCGCGCACGGCGTCACGCAGCTTCGTCTCGACCGGCAGCGCGAGGACGGCTTTTTCCAGCGCGGCTTCGAGTGCGCCAAGACCGGGTTCGTCCGCAGGCGGAATGTACACGTCGGCGGTGAGATTTCGGCGCGCTTCGCGGTCCTCGAGAATGTCGCGCGCCACCTCGCTGCCGAGGCGATCCGAGGGTGGCCGGAAGCGCGCGCCGAGCGGAAAGATCGCGAACTTCAGCAGCACCGCGGCCCAGCGCACCGGTAAATTGTCGAGCACGCCGAGCAGAGCGTCCTGCACGCGGTAGAGGCACAGTTCGACCGACCAGCGCACCAGCGCATAGTTCGGCCGCGTCTTCGGTTCGTCGTGATAGCGTTTCAGCACCGCGCTGGCGAGATACAAATACGCCAGCGCATCGGCGAGACGGCCGGAGAGTTTTTCGCGCCGCTTGAGCGAACCGCCGAGCGTGCCCATTGCGGTGTCGGAGACGATCGTGAACGCGGCCGAGAAGCGTGACAGGTGCTGATAGTAACGAGCGGTGTCGGTGACGCGCGGCACGCCGGCGAGGCGCGAGCCGGTCAGCGCGAGCAGCTTGGCGCGGATCGCGCGCGTCACGAACAAGTTCACGTGGCCGAAGATTGCGCGATCGAACGCGGCGAGATCGTTTTTCGCGACCGCGTCGATCTCCTTTTGCACGAACGGATGACAGCGGATCGCACCCTGGCCATACACGATCATCGTGCGCGTGAGAATGTTCGCGCCCTCGACCGTGATGCCGATCGGTACCGCGTCCCAGGCACGCGCAAGCGCGTTGCGCGGACCGCGCTGGATCGCCGAACCGGCGCGGATGTCCATCGCATCGCCGACGACCTGGCGCATCGTGTCGGTCAGATAAGCCTTGGCGATATTGCCGATCACGGCCGGCTTCTCGCCAGCGTCGAGCGCGCCGCAGGTCAGGTTGCGCGTCGCGGTCATCAGATAGGTCAGTCCGGCAATGCGCGCGAGTGGTTCCTCGATACCCTCGAAGCGACCAATCGGTGTGTCGAACTGCTCGCGCACGGTCGCATAGGCGCCGCAGATGCGCGTCGCGAGCTGGGCCGCACCGATCGACAGCGCCGGCAGAGAGATCGAGCGGCCGGCAGCGAGCGACTCCATCAACATGCGCCAGCCCTGCCCGATCTGCTCGCGGCCACCGATGATCGCCTCGTCGAGCGGGACGAACACATCCTTGCCGACGATCGGGCCGTTCTGGAACGGCACGCCCATCGGATCGTGGCGCAGGCCGATCTCGACGCCGGGCGTGTCGCGCGGAATCAGCGCACAGGTGATGCCGCGATCTTCCTTGTCGCCGATCAGCTTGTGTGGGTCCTTCAAGCGGAACGCAAGACCGATCAGGCTCGCCACCGGCGCCAGCGTGATGTAGCGCTTCTTCCAATTGAGGCGCAGCCCGAGCACTTCCACGCCGTCAATCAGGCGCTTCTCGACGACCCCTTCGGACTGCGTCGCCGCCGCGTCCGAACCGGCTTCCGGACCGGTCAGCGCGAAGCACGGAATTTCCTCGCCGCACGCAAGGCGCGCCAGATAGCGTTGCTTCTGCGCGTCGGTGCCATAGTGCAGCAGCAGTTCACCGGGGCCGAGCGAGTTCGGCACCATCACGGTCACCGCGGCCGCGACGGAGCGACTGGCGATGCGCGTGACGACGCGCGAATGGGCCAGCGCGGAGAAGCCGAGGCCGCCGTATTCCTTCGGCAGGATCATGCCGAGAAAGCGCTGCTGCTTGATGAAGTCCCAGATCGGTGCAGGCAGATCACGTTGCTGGTAGATCTCCCAGTCGCTGATGCGCCGGCACAGTTCTTCGGTCGGGCCGTCGAGAAATGCCTGCTCCTCGACACTGAGCGAGCGCGGCTGGAAGTCGAGCAGCTTGTGCCAGTCAGGCATGCCTGCGAACAGATCGCCATCCCACCAGACGGTACCGGCTTCGAGCGCAATGCGTTCGGTGTCGCCGAGTCGCGGCAGTACCTTCGCGAAGCGCGGCATCGCGAATCGCGAGACCAGCGCGCGGCGCAATGCCGGCAGCCCGAACACACAGGCGAGCGCTGCCAGGACGACCACGCAGGTTTCGAACAGCAGCGGCGAGACGATGCCGGCAATGCGCCAGCCGAGCAGCCAGACGCCCGCGGCGCCGATCCAGGCAAGGAAGCCGAGCCCACGGAACGCGAGCGCGAGGAACACCAGCAGGGCGAGGACGAAGGTCAGCAGCATGCGCGTTTCTGTCGTGGACTTGGAATCGGCCGATTATGCCTCGCGCTGCGTGTTCGCCCGCTGAACTCCGCGCGCGCGACTGCGCATCGCTTGCCTATAATCCACTCAGCAACGGAGGCCTGATGAAGGACAAACACGACATCGTCGCGAACTGGCTGCCGCGCTATACCGGCACGCCGCTGGATGCGTTCGGTGAGCATGTGCTGTTGACGAACTTCGGTCACTACGTCGAAATGTTCGCGGAGTGGCATGGCGTGCCCGTGCTCGGACGCGACAAGCCGATGCCGAACGCGACCGCGGACGGCATCACGATGATCAACTTCGGCATGGGCAGTCCGAATGCGGCCACCGTGATGGATCTGCTCGGCGCCGTCGCGCCAAAGGCCGTGCTGCTGCTCGGCAAATGCGGCGGCCTGAAGAAGAAGAATCAACTCGGCGACCTCGTGCTGCCGATCGCGGCCATTCGAGGCGAAGGCACCTCGAACGATTATCTGCTGCCCGAAGTGCCCGCGCTGCCGGCGTTCCAGCTGCAACGTGCCGTGTCGACGATGATCCGCGACCTCGGCCACGACTACTGGACCGGCACGGTCTACACGACAAACCGGCGCGTCTGGGAACACGATGTCGCGTTCAAGGAGTACTTGCGCAAGACGCGCAGCATGGCGATCGACATGGAGACCGCAACGATCTTCGCCGCCGGCTTCGCCAATCACATTCCTTCCGGCGCGCTGCTGCTGGTGTCGGATCAGCCGATGATCCCGGAAGGCGTCAAGACCGAGCTCAGCGACAAGCTGATCACCTCGAATTTCGTCGAAGCGCACATCAGGATCGGCATCGAAGCGCTCAAGCTGGTGCGGCGCAACGGTCGCAGCGTGAAGCATCTGCGCTTCGAGCAGGATGTCGAGTAGAGCCGAGTCAGCGGGACAGCTCCAAACACCAAGAATTCGCAGAAGACGTCAGCAGCGACGCTGACGTGCGCGAAGAGCTCGCAGCTGCGATCGGCGGAACAGCGAAGAAGATCGAAACACGAAGAACACGAAGATAGAGCTTGCTTTTCTCTTCGCGTCCTTCGTGTTTCAGGCTCTTGCGCTTTTCAGCACGAACGGCGGCTCAATAGCGCGGCACCGACGCGTCGATCTCGCGCGCCCAGGCGTCGATACCGCCTTCGACGTTCCACAGATTGGTGAAGCCATGTTCGCGGAAATGCTCGGCCGCGTTGCGGCTGGAGATGCCGTGGTGGCAGATGAAGGCGAGTGCAGTGTCTTTCGGCAGCGCGGTCAGTCGCGCGTGAGTCTCCGGCGTCAGCACCTCGACGCCGGCAAGCGAGGCGATGTTGCGCTCGTGTTCCGGACGCACGTCGATCAGCAGGAGGTCGCCGGCGACGAGGCGCTGCTGCAGCGCGTGCACGTCGATCGACTTCAAAGCCTGCGGTGCGGCCGGCAGGTGGATCGACAGGCCTTCGCCATGCGGCGTCTTGGTCCAGTCGATCTGCGCGCCACGCGCACGCTGCGCGCTGGCGACATCGAAATGCAACTCGAGCCCATTGGTGTGCACGACGATGTCGTTCGCGCCCGGTTCGCGCAGCTGGAACTGCGGCTGGAAGCGGCCGTCGACGACGAGGAACAGTTTCATCTCGCCGGCATCGGCGAGTGCATTGCGGATCGCAGCGACCGCCGCGTCCGAAACAGTCACCGCTGGCGGCGTGCGATCCGGCTCCGCCACACCGAGCACGCGGTGCAGCTCGCCCGAGTCGAACATCGATTGCACGATGTCGGCACCGCCGACCAGCTCGCCATCGACATACAGCTGCGGAATCGTCGGCCACTGACCGAACTCCTTGATCCCAGCGCGGATTTCGTCGTCCGCCAGCACATCGACCGTCGCGTAATCGTCGAGCACGGCGTTCAGGCGGTCTGTCGTAGCCGCCGAAAAGCCGCATTGCGGGGCGTTGCGGTCGCCCTTCATAAACAGGACGACGCGATGGTTGGCGAGCAGCGATTCGATGCGGGCGCGCGTGGCGGGGGCGAGCGACATGGCGGATTCCATAGGGCGGGGAGGGCGATGATACGCCGCGGCCGGGGCCGCGACGTTTGGTCGCTGCGGACTTATGGGCAATAATCCGCGGTGCAAGGGGACGTCTAGGCCGGCTCCAGGGGAGTTTCATCATGGTTCGTCGCAAGTTGCTGCCGATCGCGGTCGGCTTCGCTCTGTCGTCCACGGCGTTCGCGCAGTCGGCGCCCCCGTCACCGCCGCCCGCGGTCGACAGCACGATTCCGATCACCTATGTCGGCTCGAACGCGCGCGTTTCGCTCGGGGTCGACGATCACGGCGATGTCCTCGGCGAGGTGCTCGGCATCCTCGGCAAGACCGATGAGCACGCCTGGCTGGCCGAGCTTTGGCTCGGCCAGGGCGGCGCTGGCGGCGCGCAGATCGACTACCACTGGCTGCACGGCAGTGCCAGCGACGCGATCGACAAGCCGGACAGCGTCAGCGTGCTGAAGGCATTCGGCGCGTTCGACCAGAACCGCTGGAAAGACCGCAAGGTCTCGCTCGGCTTCGGCTGGGAGAAGAACGACTTCTCGGTCGATGGCTACCTGATGCACGCGACCTCGGGCTCGCGTTTCGTCAACCAGATCAACAGCAGCGTCGTCACCCAGATCAGCGGCAGCGACACCAGCGGCGATTTCACCCAGACGCAAACGATCGACACGCTGACGCAGTATTTCGAGCACCCCTACGACAACGGCGTGGGTCTGCGTTTCGGCAAGTATTTCGACGATCCGCTGCTGCGCCTTCGTGGCGGCCTCGATTACGAGCGCGGCAAGTACAGTTCCGACCAGGTCACGCTGTCGCTCGGTCTCGACAAGTATTTTGCGAACAGCGGTTTCAGTATCTCGCTGCTCGGCGAAGCGTTGCGCAAGAGCGGCGACTTCGAAACCGGCGACAGGAACGACACGCGCGCGTGGCTGCTGCTGCGCTACGACATCGGCCAGAATTACCGCGCGCGCGAGCCGTACAAGATGGTCGAGCACGAGCGCACGGTGATCGCCGATCCGCCGCTACCGGTTGAGCCGCAGGTCGTACGCAATGAGGTCAAGCTCGACGGCGACGCGTTCTTCAACTTCGATCATTCCGAGCTGCGTCCCGACGCGATCACCGCGCTGGACGAGCTGATCACGAAGCTGAAGTCGAACAGCCGTGTCAGCCGCGTCAGCGTGGTCGGCCATACCGATTCGGTCGGTTCGGTGGCCTACAATCAGAAATTGTCCGAGCGGCGCGCAGCCAGTGCAAAGAAATATCTCGTCGCGCACGGCATACCGGAAGACCAGATCGATACGCACGGCGAAGGCAAGCTGCATCCCGCCTATCCGAACGACACGGCAGCGAACCGGCAGAAGAACCGCCGCGTCGATATCGAATTCCTGACGATCGAGGAGACCACGGTTGCGCCGAAGCCGGTCGAACCGTCGAACAAGTCGGTGATGGAATGGGTCAAGGAACCGGTCAAGGCGCCGCCAGCGTGGATCGATCGCGCGCTGCGCAATCCGGCCGAGCACAAACGCACGGTCGACGTTTACAAATTCGCCAAGTCGACCAGCACGACGACGCTGGGGCCGAAGACGTACACCAATCACCCCCCGGTTGCGCACGACGACAGCGCCACGGTTCCAGAGAATTCCGTCGACAACGCGATTGCGGTACTCGCCAACGACAGCGACCCGGACGGCGACGCACTCAGCGTGACTGCGGTATCGATGCCGTCGCATGGCAGCGCGGCCGCCGCCGCGGGCGGCGTCACCTATACGCCGGCACCGGGTTACCTGGGAGCGGACAGTTTCGCCTACACGATCAGCGACGGCAAAGGCGGCACGGCGAGCGCGACCGTCACCATCACCGTGGCCACGGCCAACCATCCGCCGATCGCCGGACCCTTGTCGGTGGACGTGCAAAAGGGCAGCGCGATCGACATTCCGGTGCTGCAGGCGGCATCCGATCCGGACGGCGATCCATTGACGGTGATCGCGGTCGTGCATACAGGGCCGATTTCGATCAACACGGTGTCGATCAACTCGGACGGCACCGTGCACTACCAGTCCAACCACGGCCAGTTCGGCGCGGACTCGTTCGAATACACCGTGTCCGACGGCCATGGCGGCACCGCGACCGGCACGGTTTCCGTGTTCGTCCACGAAAACCTGCACTTCTGATCCGCCGAGCGGCGCCGCTGTGCGGCGCCTCAGGCGGCGGCCGGCAATGCCTCGGGCAGGCCGACCTCGGCGCGGCGCAGCGCCAGCGAGCGGCGTTGTCCACTCCAGTGCAGCAGCTCGAGCGCGCCGTCGTGGTGCTCGACCAGGGTCGTACAGTGCTCGACCCAATCACCGTCGTTGATATAGAGCACGCCGTCGTGGTCGGCGATGCGCCCGTAATGGATATGGCCGCAAATGTGGCCGTCGAAGCCGCCGGCGCGTGCACCGGCAGCGACGCGCGCTTCGAAATCCTCGATGAATTGGCGCGCCCGTCCGATGCGCTGCTTGATCCAGATCGACAGCGGCAGGTAGCGTACGCCGAAACGGCGCAGCAATGAATTGCAACGCCGGCTCATCGAGCAGATGAAGCCCTGCAGCACATCGCCGAGTATGAGCAGCCACGCCGGTGCAGCGTGCGGACTGTCGTACTCGTCGCCATGGCTGACCCGGTAGCGACGCCCGTCTGCGCCGACATGCACGGCGTCGAGCGCGATGTCGATGCCGCTGAAGCGCTGGCCGGCGAAACGGCGCATCGTCGCGTCATGGTTGCCGGGAATATAGGTGACGCGCGTGCCGCGCGCGACGATCGTCAGGATCTCGCCGAGCACGGCGCTGTGGTCGGCGTGCCAGTACGGCCGTTTGGCCATGTTCTCGAAATCGACGATATCGCCGACGAGGTAAAGGCGCTCGCAATGCATAGAGCGCAGGAAATCGAGCAGATAACCGGCCTGGCAGTCGGCAAGGCCGAGATGGACATCTGAAACAAAAACGCTACGAAACGAAAGTCGCGTCATCACGCATCCCCGCGGGAGCCCGTACCAATCTAGGCCGCTTCGATCTCGCTCGTGTTGCGTCCCGGTTGCATCGCAGTGACAACGCCGCGCCTGATGTCGGGTCGCCTGACTGGGCGCCTCGCACGTGCACTGGATCATCAACACACGATTGTCATGTCCGCCGACTAGCGTGCGCATGCGAACGCTCGTTTCCGATTCCTTCGAAGCATTGCCCATGTCCACGCCGAACCTGCGCGACAAACTCGACCAGAAGATCTTCAATGCGATCTATTCGCGCAGCCTGGTCTACAACACCTGCTGGGAAGATCCTGCGGTGGACCGCAAAGCGCTCGCACTCGGCGCCGACGACAGCGTATTGGTCATCACCAGCGCCGGCTGCAACGCGCTCGACTACGCGCTGCAGGCGCCACGCCACATCCATGCAGTCGATGCGAACCCGCGCCAGACCGCGTTGCTCGAACTGAAGATCGCGGGTATCCGCACGCTCGCGTTCGACGACTATTTCGCGATCTTCGGCGAGGGCTATCACGCGCGCTTTGCCGAACTGTATCGCGACCACTTGCGCAGCGAGTTGTCGCAGTTTGCGCAAGGCTGGTGGGACAAGCACACCCACTGGTTCACCAGCGGGCGCGGTAGTTTCTATTTCCACGGACTATCCGGCCTCGTCGCGCGCGGCGTGCGGGCGTACTTCGCGACGCGGCCGCAATTGCGCGCGGCCATGGCCGACTTGTTCAATGCGCGCGACATCCATGAGCAGCAGGCGATCTACGATGCGCGCATCGCGCCGCAGCTTTGGAGCAAGCCGGTCAACTGGATCATTTCGCGCCAGTTCGTCATGAGCCTGCTCGGCGTACCGTATCCGCAGCGCAAACTGGTCGAGGCGCAGCACACGGGCGGTGTTTCCGGTTTCATCCGCAGCGCGGTGCAGTACGTGTTCCGCCAGCTGCCGCTGGCCGACAACTATTTCTGGCACGTCTACATGACTGGCCGCTATCGCCGCGACTGCTGTCCGGAATATCTGAAGGAAGCGAATTTCGCGCGCCTGAAGGATGGCCTGGTCGATCGCATCGTGCCGCATACGACAACCGTGACCCAATTCCTGCACGCCCACGACGAGCCGATCTCGCGCTTCGTCCTGCTCGATCACATGGACTGGATGAGTTCGTACTATCCGGATGCACTGGTCGAGGAATGGGAGGCGATCCGCCAGCGTGCCGCACCGGGCGCCCGCATCCTGCTGCGCAGCGCGCACGCACGGCCGGCCTACCTCGATTCGATCCGCATCGGCCCCGAACGCCTGCCGCTGCGCGAGGCGTTCCGTTTCATGGACGATGTCGCCGATGCGCTGCAGCCGCAGGACCGCGTGCACACCTACGCCGGCTTCGTGATCGCCGATGTCCCGGCTTGAGGCGTTGCGCGGTGATGCGGCCGTGCTCGGCCGTCTGCTGCGCGGCATGCCGCGCGCGGCTTCGCACGCGGAGGCACTCGGCGCATTCTACGGACCGCAATCGGACAACTACGATCGCTTCCGCGAACGTCTGCTCGCCGGGCGTGCTGAACTGATCCGCAGTCTGCCACTGCCGCCGCGCGCGCATGTCGTCGAACTCGGAGGTGGCACGGGACGCAATGCAGAGTTCTTCGGCGCGGCGCTGCGCGATATCGCCTCGATCGAAGTCGTGGATCTGTGCGCGCCGCTGCTCGCGCGCGCACGTGAACGCGCTCGCTCGATCCCGCAACTGCGCACGATCGAAGCGGATGCGACGACGTATCGCCCGGCGCAACTGGTCGACTGCGTTTACTTCTCCTACGCGCTGACGATGATCCCGGACTGGCGTGCAGCAATCACGAATGCGCTGGCGATGCTGAAGCCGGGCGGCGTACTCGGCGTCGTCGATTTCTATGTCTCGCCGCCGCACTCCGTCGGTGACGCCGTCCGCCACACGGCATGGACTCGCCATTTCTGGCCAGCCTGGTTCAAACACGACGGCGTGCGCCTGAATGCGCAGCACCTGCCGACGCTGCGTTCGCTGCTGCCGCAGCACGAGGTCGTCGAGGCGCGCGCGGCCGTGCCGTATCTGCCACTGGCGCGGGTGCCGTATTACCGGTTCGTCGCACGCAAGGTTTGCTGATCTACGCCTCAGGCGCTGGCTTGATCCAACGTCTCGATATGATCGACCGATAGCCGCAGCCGCGTGGCCCCGGCGAGTTCCAGCACCTGCGCCGCGCTGGTCGCACTCGCGATAGGCGCGCTGATGCCGGGGCGCGCGATCAGCCACGCGAGCGCAACCTGTGCCGGTGTCGCCGCGTGCTGCCTGGCGACATCGTCCAGCGCGGCGAGCACGCGCAGACCGTGACCGTTGAGATACTTGCCTGCGCTGTTGCCGCGCGCGGCGCTTTTGCCGAGGTCGGCCTCGCTGCGGTACTTGCCGGTCAAGAACCCGCTGGCCAGCGCGTAGTAGTTGATCACGCCGATCTGTTCGCTGCGGACCAGCGGTTCCAGTTCCGTCTCATACACTTCGCGCTCGACCAGGTTGTATTCCGGCTGCAGCGTTTCGAAGCGTGGCAAGCCATGTTTCTCGCTCACCGCGAGGGCCTCGGCGAGCCGATCAGCGCTGTAATTTGAGGCGCCGATCGCACGTACCTTGCCCTGCTCGATCAGGCGCGCGAACGCGCCGAGCGTGTCCGCCAGCGGCACCTTGGCGTCGTCGGCGTGCGCCTGGTAAAGATCGATCCGATCGATGCGCAAGCGCTTCAACGATTCCTCGACCGCCGCCTGGATGTTCGCCGGCGCGAGGCCCTTGCGTGCTGCCCATTTCCCGACCTTGGTCGCGATGATGACCTTATCGCGCCGGCCGCCCTGGGCCAGCCAATTGCCGATGATCGTCTCAGATTCGCCGCCGTGATTGCCTGGCACCCAGGCCGAATAGCCATCCGCGGTGTCGATCAGGTCGAGACCGGCGTCGACGAATGCGTCGAGCACCGCAAAGGAGGTCGCCGCATCGATGCTCCAGCCAAATACGTTGCCGCCTAGGGCAAGCGGCTGCACGCGCAGGCCGGAGCGGCCGAGTTCACGCTGAATCATGGCAGGTCATCCGTAGGAAGACCTTGTAGATGCCAGCTTCGAATCAAAAGCACCGCTGCATCGAACGGTTCAGGACAGAACGTTCGGGCGCTTGGCGCCGACGAAGCGCTTGGCCCAGTACGCTTCATTGAGTGCGCTGACGCTGACGCGCTTGCCGCTCGAAGGCGAGTGGATGAAGCGGCCATCGCCGAGATAGATGCCGACATGCGAAACGTTTTTGCCGCGGATGCGGAAGAACACGAGGTCGCCGGCCTTCATCTCGCCGCGGTCGACCTTGGTGCCAGCGAGATACTGGCTGGCCGAGTCGCCCGGCAGTTCCTTGCCGAGCGTGTGCTGATAGACGTAACGGACGAAGCCGCTGCAATCGAAGCCGGTCGACGGCTCGCGCCCACCGCGGCGGTAGCGAATGTCACGCAGGGTCATGGCGAAGTCGGCCAGCACTTTGCGCAGGCCGGAAACGGCCGGCGCGGCAGCCACTGGCGCGGGCGCTGCGGGTGTATCGCCGAGGGTGAAATTGCCGGCCGCGGGCAGCGCGAAGGACGCGACCGCCGATAGGCGATCCATTTCCCAGTTGTGCAGGTCGGTATCGACCATCGGAGCAGCGAAGGCGCAGTTAAACGGAACAGCCATGACAGCGAGCAACAGCAAGGACTTCATTCGCTGGAATGGCATGAGGCGTAGCTCCCCTTGTCACGGTCTGGACGGTCGCCGAGCTGGCCAGGCGACCGCGTGGAGGGGCGAAGTTAGCAAAGGCTCCTTGAGGAGTTGTTTGGCTGGCGTTAAGAAACCGGCCCCTTTACGACAAATCCGTGATCCAGTGCCGTTTACCCTTGCCGACAGCGTCGCGGAAACCGGCGCGGCATCGTGTCCCGCCGGCTCCCTCTGCGCTCATGCCATCATCTGCGGCCGATGGCCTGCTTCGTGGCCGTCCTGCCCGGTCCGGAGAACCCGCATGACGCAATTCAACAGCTTCCGTCCGCCCGAGCGCCTGTTGCTCGGTCCCGGCCCTTCGCCGGTGCCACAGCGCATCCTCGATGCGCTCGCGCGACCGACGATCGGCCATCTCGATCCGACCTTCATCGGCATGATGGACGAGGTCAAGGAGCTGCTGCGCTACGCGTTCCGCACCAATAACGCGCTGACGCTTCCGGTGTCGGCGCCGGGCTCGGCCGGCATGGAGGCTGCGTTCGTGAACCTGATCGAACCCGGCGACACCGTCGTGGTCTGCCAGAACGGCGTGTTCGGCGGTCGCATGCGCGAGAACGTCGTGCGCATCGGCGCCAAGGCCGTGATGGTCAAGGATGCTTTCGGCACGCCGGTCGATTTGCACAAAGCGGAGGCCGCGCTGAAGGAGAATCCTGGCGTGAAGGCACTCGCCTTCGTGCACGCCGAGACCTCGACCGGCGCCGCGTCCGATGCGGCCGCACTGTGCAAACTCGCCCGCGAACACGGCGCGCTCAGCATCGTCGATTCGGTTACCGGTCTCGGTGGCATCCCGGTCGAGGTCGATGCCTGGGGCGCCGATGCGATCTATTCCGGCTCGCAGAAATGCCTCGCCGCGCCGCCGGGACTGTCGCCGGTCAGTTTCGGCGAAGCCGCGCTGGCCGCGTTGATGGCGCGCAAGACGCCTGTGCAGAGCTGGTTCCTCGACATGAGCCTGATCATCAATTACTGGCAGGGCGCCGGCGCACGCGCCTACCACCACACCGCGCCGATCAACATGTTGTACGGCCTGCACGAGGCGCTGGTGATGCTGCACGAGGAAGGCCTCGAAGCTTCATGGGCGCGTCATCGAGCGAACCATCTGCGTCTGCGCGACGGTCTGGCCGCGCTCGATCTCGAACTGTTCGTCGCGGAAGCCGCGCGTCTGCCGCAACTGAATGCCGTCAAGGTGCCGGACGGAGTCGACGAGGCGGCTGTGCGTCGTCGCCTGCTCGACGAACACGGCATCGAGATCGGCGCCGGTCTCGGCGAGCTCGCCGGCAAAATCTGGCGCATCGGACTGATGGGCGCTGGCAGCACGCCGCAGAATGTCGATCGTGTGCTGGGTGCGCTTGGCGAGATCTTGCAGCGCAAGGCGGCATAGGCCGCCGCGCGATCGTCAAACGCGCGCGTCTGCGAGTGCCGCGCGTGCGAACGGTCCGATCGATTCGACCCAGCACGTGTACTGCGCCGCCGAGGGATGCAGACCGTCGGCAACCAGCATCGCGTCGGCGTCGCGCGCTTCGCGCGAAGCTGCCGTAATGTCGGCGAAAGCAATGCCGCTATGCATGGCGATCGTGCGTGCAGCGTGGTTGAACGCGTCGATCTCCTGCGCAATGCGTTCTGGGTCGCGCCCCTGCGCTCGTGCAAAGCGCGTCACGCCCCAGTCCGGAATCGATACGACGATGACGCGCTCGCGGCGCGCACCGGCCAGCGCGACGGCGCTGGCGAGCAGATCGACGAATTCCTCGCGATAATTGTCGAGTGGCCGCCCGCGGTACTGGTTGTTGACGCCAATCAGCAAGCTGACCAGAGCGTACGGCGGCTCGAACCGCTGCGCGTCCATCGCGGCGGCGAGTTCGTCGGTAGTCCAGCCGGTGGTCGCCACGATCTCGGGATCGTCGAGCACTATGCCGCTGGCGCGCAACCGGTGCGCCAGTTGCACGGGCCAGCGCTCGAGGGGTGCTACGCCTTCACCGATCGTGTAGGAATCGCCGAGGGCGAGGAAGCGTCGGTCTTCCATGCTTGTCGTCTCCCTGCGCGCGTCGCGAAAAGCCAACCTTGCCATCATCATCCCGACGTACGCCGGGTGCCATCTAGCTACGCGAACGACGATGAACGACGTCGGTCAGGCCACGCGGCGCTTGGCGCCCGCCTTCTCCGCCGTGCGCACCAGCTCGCGCTCGATGCGCACGAATACGTCGTCGAGCACGGCGGGTTCCGGCAGCATCGTCACGCGAAAATGATTGCGCGCGGCGATGTTGAAGCTCGAGCCGGGCACCAGGATGATGTTCTCGTGCTCGAGCAGGCTGAGCGCAAACGCTTCGTCGTCGAAACAGGGCAGGTGCTGCGGATCGACACCCGGAAACGCGTACAGCGCGGCATGCGGCTGCACGATCTTGAGGAACTCGCTGCGCGCGACGCCGTTGCAGATTGCCGCACGAGCCGCGTACAGGCGCCCACCAGGCTGGGTCAGCGCGCCGATTTCGCTCGGTCCTTCCAGTGCCGGCTTGACGGCCCATTGTGCCGGCACGTTGCTGCACAGGCGCAGGGAAGCCAGCAGGTCGAGCGCGTGCAGCAACGGCTTGATGCGACGTTCGGCGCCGGTGACCGAACCCCAGCCGATGCGATAGCCGCAGGCGAGGTGCACCTTCGAGAGGCCACCGTAGCTGATGCAGGGCACGTCGCCGGCCAGCGGCGCGAGCGGCTCGAAGCGCGCGCCATCATAGAGCACGCTGTCGTAGATCTCGTCGCAGAGCAGGACGAGGCCATGCCGCGCGGCCACGGCGACCAGTGCTTCGAGCACCGCGCGCGGGTAAACCGCGCCGGTCGGATTGTTCGGGTTGATGATGACCAGCGCCTTCGTGCGCGGCGTGACCAGGGCGGCGATCTCGTCCGGGTCGGGCAGGTGGTCGCGCTCGGGCGGGCAAGCGTAGTGCACCGGCACGCCGCCGTTGAGTCGCGTCGCTGCGGTCCACAAAGGATAGTCGGGTGCCGGGATCAGCACCTCGTCGCCCGCATCGAGCAGGGCGCGCAGGCTGAGGTCGATCAGTTCGCTGACGCCGTTGCCGATGAAGACGCGCTCGGCCGCGGCGTCGGCGCGGTTGCGACGATGCTGCGCGGCAACGGCCTCGCGCGCCTCGAGCAGGCCCTGCTGGTGGCAGTAAGCCTCGCTCTGCGGCAGCTTGGCCGAGATCGCGTCGCGTAGGTGCTGCGGCACGCGGAAACCGAACAGGCCAGGATTGCCGATATTCAGGCGCAGGACGCTGCGACCTTCTGCTTCGAGCTCGTGCGCGCGCCGGCTGAGCGGCCCGCGAATGTCGTAACGCACTTGGTCGAGGCGTCTGCTGACCGCCACCGTTTGCTTCTCCATCGAACGTCCCGCCGTTGAACCCTAGGCGATGCTAGCAGCGCCGCCGCGGCGCTGCACGCGCGGGCCGGGCGAAGGTGAATGCGCCACACCGATGACAGATGGCACGCCGAACACGGCTAGAATCCGTCGATGCAGCTCACGGCAGAAGACGAAAAGCGACTCGCCCACATCGGTTGGCGCCGCTCCACCCTGCCCGATGACGTGCCGGCCGCGAGCCTGCTTGCGCGCGTCGTCGCGCAGCATCGCGCGGGCTATCAGCTGCACGATGGCAAGGCGATGTTCAACGCACAGCCGGCCGCGCGTTTCCTCAAGCGCGATCTCGATGCGACGCAGCGACCAGCGGTCGGTGATTTCGTCATCGTGGCGGCGGGCACGCCACCAACGATCGAGCGCATTCTGCCGCGTCGCACCGAGCTACAGCGCGGCGCCGCCGGTGAAAGCCACAAACGACAGGTCATCGCGACGAATATCGACACGGTGTTCGTGCTCAGCGGCCTCGACGGCGACTTCAATCCCGCGCGCATCGAACGCTATCTGATGCTGGTCCAGGGCAGCGGTGCGACGCCGGTGATCGTGCTGACCAAGGCCGATAGCGCAGACGCCAGCGCTGCTGCGTACGCAGAACTGCGACAGCGCGTGCACGCGGACATTGCGATTTTCGCCGTCAATGCGAAATCGACGGACAGCGTCGCGCCGCTGCTCATCTATCTCGGCCCGGGCACCACGGCCGTGCTGGTGGGTTCGTCCGGCGCCGGCAAGTCGACCTTGACGAACACCTTGCTCGGCGAAGCGCGCCAGGCAACCGGCGCGGTGCGCGAGCACGACAGCCGCGGTCGCCACACGACGACGCATCGTGCGCTGATCCAGCTGCCGAGCGGCGCCTGCCTGATCGATACGCCCGGCATGCGCGAGCTGAAACTGACCGGCGACGAGGCGATCGACGAAGGCCAGTTCGCCGACATCGACGAACTGGCGCAGTCCTGCCGTTTCGGCGACTGCAGCCACCAGAGCGAGCCGGGTTGCGCGGTGCAGGCAGCGCTCGCTGATGGCCGCCTCGATCCGGCACGCTGGCAGAACTACCTGAAGCTGCGCGACGAACTCGCCGCCGCCGCCGATTCGCTCGAAGCGCAGATGCGCCGCAAGAGCGAGACGCGCGTGCTGACCAAGGCGCTCAACAAGCGCATCGGCGAGAAGTCAGGACGCTGATCGTCGCATGCGCGTTCAAGGCCCGCTTAGCCGCTCACACGCAGCATGAGCTGCCGAGCTATACGACGACTCGGGTGAGGTCCGTGCAGCCAAACGGCGCGGGTTTCGCCGCCCGTTTCGGCGCAGTTCTACAGGCCGGGCGGGGCGCCATCGAAACCATCGTTGAAGATCACGTCGTCGGGCGCCTGCTGAACTTCAAACGCACCGATGTCGGCCGCAGGCCCGGACACGCGCGCGAAGCCGCTGCCCCGCTGGTCGGAGCCGAGTGCCATCGCGTTGTTGCCGGCGTCGATCGCGGGGCTGCCGGCGCCAAGCGCCATGGTTTGCGTGGGGCCGCCGTTGTTTGCCAAGGGGAATAGCAGTGGATCGCCGGCAATCGTGTCGGAGGGTAAGGATACGGTGGACGCAACAGCTCTGATGAGATTGTTGTTGCCTGTTACGGTCAGTGGCGTCAGCGAGTCGAGCGTCGCAATGTCGCTCAACAGAGGCGGCGAACAAATATCGCAGCTCGAGTTGCTGGAGAAAATTGAGCTGCGGACTTCCAATGCTAGTGAGGCGTCGGCGAACAAGAGCCCGGCCCCGGCAAGCAGTCCATCGAAGTTGCCGGTGACGGTGCTGTTGGCGATCGTGGTAGGGCGCAGTGAGTAGATCCCACCGCCGCTGTTACCGGCTTTGTTGCCATAGAACGTGCTATTGCTGATCGTCAGCTTGGTGTCCTGTGGCGGCGGTGGATCGCCATAGACACTGAAGATCGCCTTGAACAGGCCGCCGCCGTCGCCATCGGCGAAGTTGTTGTCGATCGTCGAGCCGCTGATCGTCGCGACGCCGCGCACATAGATGCCACCGCCGGGCGCGTCTTCGCCGTCATTGGTCGCCTCGATCGTGTTGCCGGAAATCGTGCTGTCGGTCAGGGTGAGATTGCCGCGCGAATACAGTCCGCCACCGACGCTCGCGTAGCCGTCGTACTGCGCATACGGGGCGCTGACACTGTTACCGCTGATCGTGCTGCGCACCAGGACCGCTTCGTCGGAGACGTAGGCGCCGCCGCCTGCCGCGTTGCTGTGCACGCCGGTGCCGATGACGCCGGAATTGCTGATCGTGCTGTCAGTCATGCGCAGGGTCGTCACGTCGACCGCGCCGCCGAACAGCAACCGGTAGGTGCCGCTGGCGTGGCAGTTCGTCACCGTCACGCGGTTCAGGACGACGGCGCCGCCGAAGCCCTCGATGCACGCCGCGAGGCTGCCGGCATAAGTGCCGTTCGCGATGGTCAGATCGTTCGCGGTGAAGGTGCCTTTGTCGCCGGAAAACCCGCCGACGACGACGACCTGCGACTGGCTCTCCGCGTCGATTGTCAATGCGTCGCGGCCGGGACCCTGGATCGTCACGTCATACAACTGGTGATCGCCGAGTGCGCTGCTGTCCAGCGGTCCTTGCGTCAGCGTGATCGTACTGCAGGCCAAGGCACTGAGATCGACCGTGTCGCCTTCCGAGGCGCTGGCGAGCACGTTGCGCAAGGTACCGGGGTCATCGTCGTCGAGGCAGCTGCTGACCGGCAGCAGCGTGCCGCCGCGAGGCGTCGAAGGCGCGGCGCGAGAGGTCTCGCCGTGCGCGCGTGAACGGCGTGATTCGAGGCGCTGTGCGTAGCGCGAGAGTGCTGCGCCTGCTTTAGAAGGTGGGGCGGTCATCGCCGTGGCAATGTCCACGCCGGCCATCGAAAGTACACAGGCTAGCGCGGCGGCCAAGGGCGTTGCATGCAGGCGACTTATGCAATGACTTGCGTGAAGCATCGGCATCTCCTCGTCGAATCGAGCCGAGCATCCAGCCGGGAGTCCCCGCAGCATCCTAGCAGAGCAGTCTGCTATCTTCTCTTCCACTTGCGTCAGCGCGGGTGGGCATGGCTTCGAGCGAACAGCCGGACTTCTATGCGGAACTCGATCAGCGCCTGGTCGCGGCGACGCGCGGGATACGTCTGCTCGCCACGGTGAGCTGGCCGGCGTCGATCGAGCTGGAGTTCATTGCGGCCTGGAAAAAAGGTGCCGCGGCGCTGCCGCAGATCACCTATGCGCACGCGGATTTCTCGGCCACGCGCGAGGCGCTCGCCGACATCATGCGCGTCGCCGATCCGGCGCATCCGATTGGCGACTACATCCGGCGCACGGCCGAATCCTGGTGCGTGGCGACCGAGTTGCTCGATGCGATGGGTACGCCAGGGATAACGGCGCCTTCAGCGAAACTGTACGGCCGTCCGGACGATCGCGTGCCCGGCGCGAAGCTGACCAACCTCGATGCGGCGCGGCACTTCATCGCGATTGCCGACGAATATCACAGCGAGGCCGGCCTCGACGAGGTCGCGGTGCCGATTGCTGCCGAGACGCTGCAATGCGAGCTGCAGCAGCGCCTGGATGCGTTTTTCGGCGCCGACGTCGTGCGTGTCGAGACCGATCCGGACCTGATCGCGAAAGCCGCGGCCGGCGCGACGCGCATCCGCCTGCGTTCGGCGACGAGTTTTTCCGACTACGATCGCGACCAGCTGCTCGCGCACGAAGCTTTCGTGCACTCGCTGACCGCGCTGAACGGACGCGCACAGCCGCATCTGAAATCGCTGGCGCGCTCTTCGCCGCGCATCACTGCCACGCAGGAAGGTCTTGCGGTATTCGCCGAGCTGATGTCCGGTTCGATCGACATCGCGCGCATGAAGCGGATTTCCCTGCGCATTCTCGCCATCGATATGGCGTTGAACGGCGCCGACTTCATCCAGGTATTCCGCTTCTTCCTCGAGGCCGGCCAGACCGAGGCCGACAGCTTCGCCTCGGCGCAGCGCGTGTTCCGTGGCGCGCCGACCGGCGGTGGCGCCGCGTTCACCAAGGACGCGGTGTACCTGCATGGCCTGCTGTCCGTTCATACGTTCTTTCGTTGGGCGTTGAAGAATCAGCGCATGGTGCTGTGCCGGAACTTGTTCGCCGGCAAGCTAGCGCTGCACGACGTGCTCGCGCTGGAGCCGTACTTCGACAACGGCTACATCGCGCCGCCGCGCTTCCTGCCGCCGTGGGTGCAGCATGCGCACGGCCTCGCCGGCATCCTCGCGTTCTCGCTGTTCGCCAATCAGATCCGGCTCGATCACGTGGAGGCGGAGGACTTGGTGTTGGGGTTGTGAGGCTGCATTCGCCGACGCCACCATTCCTTGAGCGGAAATGACGAAGCCGGGCTTCGAAACTTTGCGCGATGCTCGTGCGGGTCGGCGCGATGCGTCGTTATGCCGTTGGCTTATTGGCTGGAGATCAATCGTGCGTAAGAACCTGCTGCCTGTCGCGCTGTTGTTGGCGCTGCCCCATGGCGCTGTTGCGGCGGAAACCGTGCAGCAGTTGACGCAACCGCTGCTGCCCGAGATCACCGCCTGGCGGCGCGACCTGCACGCGCATCCCGAGCTCAGCAATCGCGAGGTACGCACCTCGGCCTTCGTCGCGCAGACGTTGAAGAAGCTCGGCTACGAGGTGCGCACGGGCATCGCGCATACCGGTGTCGTCGGCATCCTAAAGGGCGGCAAGCCGGGGCCGAAGCTGGCCATTCGCGCCGATATGGATGCACTGCCGGTGACGGAAGAAGTCGATCTGCCGTATGCGTCGAAGGTGAAAGGCGACTATCTCGGCAAGCCGGTCGGTTTGATGCATGCCTGCGGCCACGACGCACACATGGCGATGACGCTTGGCATTGCACAGGTGCTGGCGACGATGCGAAAGGACCTGCCGGGCGAGGTCATGCTGATCTTCCAGCCGGCCGAGGAAGGCGTGCCGCCCGGTGAGCAAGGCGGTGCGTCCCTGATGGTCAAGGACGGCGTATTCAAGGATTTCAAGCCCGACGCGATCTTCGGCATGCATGTCGTCAGCATGCTGACGGTCGGCAAGGTCGGCGTGCGCGCCGGCGGCATGATGGCAAGCTCGGATGCGTTCCGGATCACCGTGCACGGTCGGCAGAGCCATGGCGCGACGCCGTGGAAGGGCATCGACCCGATCGTCACAGCGGCCGAGATCGTGACCAGCGCGCAAGTGATCGTCAGCCGCCAGCTCGACATCAACAAGCAGCCCGCCGTGCTGACGTTCGGCACCTTCAACGGGGGCCAGCGGTTCAATATCGTGCCGGATACCGCGGACCTTTCCGGCACTCTGCGCACGTTCGACGAAGGCATGCGCAAACAGATGCTGGAAAGTCTGCGCACGATCGCCGAGCATGTCGCGGCAGCCAATGGCGCCAGCGTGACCGCGCAGATTCCGTCGTCGGACAGCACCAATCCGATCAACTACAACGATCCGGCGCTGACCGAACGCGTGCGTGCCAGCCTGGAGAAAGCACTCGGCAAGGATGCGGTGAGCGAGCCCGAGCGCTGGATGGCGTCGGAGGATTTTCCGTACTACGCGCTCGGGGCGCCGGCACCCAGCGTGTACTTCTTCGTCGGCGCGACGCCGCTCGGGCAGGACACCTCGAGTGCACCGACCAACCATTCGCCGAAATTCTTCCTCGACGAAGGCGCGCTCGCCGTAGGTACCGAGGCGATGCTGCAGGCGAGTCTGGATTTTCTGGGTTACCGCGAACCCTGACGACGATCGCGTGCCGCGAACGGCCGCGCGTAGCGCGATGCTATAGTCACGGACATCAAGTTCCCGCGCGCCGGCAGCCCGTACGGCGTCATCGCCACGCCAACTCATGTCCACGATCGAAGAACTCAAGCAAGCCGCCCTCGACTATCACCGCAAGGCGCCGGCCGGCAAGATCAAGGTCACGCCGACCAAGTCCCTCGTCACCCAGCGCGAACTTTCGCTCGCCTATTCACCCGGCGTCGCCGCGGCCTGCGAGGAGATCGTGCGCGATCCGCGTGAGGTCGCCAACCTGACCGCGCGCGGCAACCTGGTCGCGGTGATCACCAACGGCACCGCCGTACTCGGCCTCGGCAATATCGGCCCGCTCGCGGCAAAACCCGTGATGGAAGGCAAGGGCGTGCTGTTCCAGAAGTTCGCCGGCATCGACGTGTTCGACATCGAGATCGCCGAGAACGATCCGGACAAGCTGGTCGACATCATCGCCAGTCTCGAGCCGAGTTTCGGCGGCATCAATCTGGAAGACATCAAGGCGCCGGAGTGCTTCGAGGTCGAGAAGAAGCTGCGCGAGCGCATGAAGATCCCGGTCTTCCACGACGACCAGCACGGCACTTCGATCATCGTCGGCGCGGCGGCCATCAATGCGCTGCGTATCGTCGGCAAGGACATCGGTTCGATCAAGCTGGTGTCGACCGGCGCCGGCGCGGCCGGCATCGCCTGCCTCGACATGCTGGTCAGCCTCGGCGCCAAGCCCGAAAACATCTGGGTTGCGGACCGCCTCGGCGTGGTCTGGAAAGGCCGCGTCGAAGAGATGGATCACAACAAGTGCCGTTACGCGCGCGAGACCAGCGCACGCACGCTGGACGAGATCATCGACGGCGCCGATATCTTCCTCGGTCTGTCCGCGCCCGGCGTGTTGAAACCCTCGATGGTCGCGCGCATGGCCGAGCGGCCGATCATCCTCGCGCTGGCCAATCCCACCCCGGAGATCCTGCCCGAGGAAGCCAAGGCCGTGCGCCCCGACGCGATCATCGCGACCGGCCGCTCGGACTATCCGAACCAGGTCAACAACGCGCTGTGCTTCCCGTACATCTTCCGCGGCGCACTCGACGTCGGCGCGACGACGATCAACGAGGCGATGAAGGTCGCCTGCGTGCATGCAATCGCGGAACTCGCCCGGCGCGAAGCGAGCGACGTCGCCGCACGCGCCTATGGCGGTCAGACCCTGACGTTCGGTCCGGACTACATCATTCCGCAGCCGTTCGATCCGCGCCTGATCGTGCAGCTGGCGCCGGCAGTGGCCAAGGCGGCCATGGATTCCGGCGTCGCCACGCGGCCGATCGAGGACCTGCGCGCGTATTTCGAGAAACTCAACGCATTCGTGTTCCGCACGACGCTGCTGATGAAACCGGTATTCGCGCGCGCCAAGGCTGAGCCGAAGCGCGTCGTGTATGCCGAGGGCGAAGAGGAAACGGTGTTGCGTGCGGTGCAGGCCGTCGTCGACGAGGGCATCGCCAAGCCCATCCTGATCGGCCGACCGTCGGTGATCGATTCGCGCATCGAGCGCCTTTGTCTGCGTCTGCGCCCCGGCATCGATTTCGAGCTGTGCAACATCGAGAGCGACCCGCGTTTCAAGGACTACTGGACGCTGTATCACGATCTCATGCAGCGGCGTGGCGTCACGCCCGACAGCGCAAAGGCACTCGTGCGTTCGCGCTCGACCGTAATCGCGGCCTTGATGCTGCGGCGCGGTGAAGCCGATGCGCTGATTTGCGGCTTGGTCGGTCGTTACCACAAGAAGCTCGGCTATCTGCGTGGAATCATTCCGCTCGATCCCGGCGTCGACGCGCTGTCGGCGATGAGCGCGGTGTTCAATGACCGCGGCGTGTTCTTCTTTCTCGATACGCATGTGGCGGTCGATCCGGACGCCGAACGCATCGCCGCGGCGACCGCGCAGGCGTCGCTGCGCCTGAAGCTGTTCGGCATCACGCCGAAGGTCGCGATTCTTTCGCACTCGAACTTCGGCAGCCATGACGACCCCAGCGCGCAGAAGATGCGTCGCGTGGTCGAGCTGCTGCGCGAACGGCTGCCGAAGGTCGAGATCGAGGGTGAAATGCACGCCGACACCGCGGTGAATCCCGAAGTACGCGCGCAGCTGTTCCCCAATTCACGCCTGACCGGTTCGGCCAATGTGTTCGTGTGCCCGAACATGGATGCGGCCAATATCGCGTTCAACATCACCCGCGTGATGACCGACGGTGTCATGCTCGGTCCGATCCTGATGGGCCTGTCGAAGCCGGCGCATGTGCTGACGCCGGCAGCGACCGTGCGGCGCGTGTTCAACATGACCGCGCTCGCCTGCGTCGAGGCGCAGATCCGCGAGCAGGCGACCGCGAAAGTGTGATAGCACGGAGAGGGGCCGTGCTGAGTGGTTTTCTCGACGCGCTGCCGTGCGGCGCGGCGCAGGCTCCTGCGAGCGCGGACTACAGCGTCGATACCGCCCGGCTGAAGCGCGCGTCTACGTCGCTGGCGGCAGCTCCAGCGCTTCTGCTCCGTTTTGCGGATTGGCTGAAGACTGGCGCGCCAGACGGGCTGCTGCTCGCCGAAGGGCTGTCGGGTGCCATAGTCGCTGGACCGATCGCTTCGACGAGTGCTGGATCGAGGAAGGCGCCGATCTGTCCGAACCTTTCGCGCAGTTCCTGCCGATCGGCGACGGCGCGCAGATCGCGCTATGGAATCGCAGCGTCGGTCCGGGTTCGCGCTGGGCGGTCGTGCTGATTGGCGGCGAAGGCAAGGCCGTCGTGCTCGCCGATACACTGACCGGCTTTCTCGCGCGCATCGCGCTCGCGCAATTCAGCGAGGCGGTCGGCGCGGACGATCGCGACGACTACTCATGATCTGAGTTGCAGACCGACTCCGAAACCGATCTCGCTGCGGTGGCCACGCTGCGCCTGCCGCGACGGGCGCTGCGCGACTGTTTCGATGCGCGCCAGAACGACATGCGCCGGCGCCGGCAGGCAGGCGGGCGTGGAATGAAACGCGCTTGGCGAATTGATGCGTGCGTTCGCTCACAAGGGGCGATTTGCGGATTCGCGCGATTTCAGGGTCGTCTGCGCCGGCGATTTCTTCCGCTTGGGCGATCCGTGCCGACGTCCAACGCTGCTCGCGTTCGGTGTTGTGGATGCCGCAATGGTTGCAGGCAATCGTCCTGGTCCAGATGCGGGTTGGCAAACGGAAACCCGGGAGCGATACGATCGAAATTCGGACGAACGTCGTCGCGTTTCAGTGTCGAGTTGATCATCCAGCGAGG
>JBDTYM010000025.1:0-47219 GCA_040005635.1 Dokdonella sp.
TGGTCTGGACCGACCGCCTGACCGCCTGCGAGCTCTACCGCGCCAAGGCCTATCGCGTCGACGCAGTGCCGAACACCGGCCCCGGCACGAAGACCGAGGCGCAGTACTTCGCCTACATCGCATACGACCTCGACCTGTTCGAACCGGGCTCGATCGCGAACCTCACCGCCTCGATCATCGGCAACGTGTTCGGCTTCAAGGCGGTCAAGGCACTGCGCCTGGAGGACATGCGCATCCCGGTCGCGTACCTGAAGACCTTCCAGGGACCGGCGACGGGCATCGTCGTCGAGCGTGAGCGCCTCGACAAGTTCGGCCGCCCGCTGCTCGGCGCCACCACCAAGCCGAAGCTCGGCCTGTCCGGCCGCAACTACGGCCGCGTCGTCTACGAGGGCCTCAAGGGCGGCCTCGATTTCATGAAAGACGATGAAAACATCAACTCGCAGCCGTTCATGCACTGGCGCGACCGTTTCCTCTATTGCATGGAAGCGGTGAACAAGGCCTCGGCCGCCACCGGCGAGGTCAAGGGCCACTACCTCAACGTCACCGCCGGCACCATGGAAGAGATGTACGAGCGCGCCGAGTTCGCCAAACAGTTGGGCAGCGTGATCATCATGATCGACCTGGTCATCGGTTACACCGCAATCCAGAGCATGGCCAAATGGTCGCGCAAGAACGACATGATCCTGCATCTGCACCGCGCCGGAAACAGCACCTATTCACGGCAGAAGAACCACGGCATGAACTTTCGCGTGATCTGCAAGTGGATGCGCATGGCCGGCGTCGACCACATTCACGCGGGAACCGTGGTTGGCAAGCTGGAAGGCGATCCGCTGATGATCAAGGGCTTTTATGACACGCTGCGCGAGACGCACACGCCGCAGAACCTCGAAACCGGCCTGTTCTTCGATCAGGATTGGGCCTCTCTGAACAAGGTCATGCCGGTCGCCTCCGGTGGTATTCACGCCGGCCAGATGCATCAGCTGCTGACGTATCTGGGCGAGGACGTGATTCTGCAGTTCGGCGGCGGCACCATAGGACATCCGCAGGGCATCCAGGCCGGCGCGGTCGCAAACCGAGTGGCGCTCGAAGCGATGGTGCTCGCGCGCAACGAGGGCCGCGACATCTGGAACGAAGGTCCGCAGATCCTGCGCGACGCCGCGAAATGGTGCTCGCCGCTGAAGGCTGCGATCGACACCTGGGGCGAGATCAGCTTCAACTACGAATCGACCGACACGGCCGACTACGCGCCGACCCCCACCGCCAGCGTCTGAAACGGAGAGCCTGCAGCCATGATGACCAATCTCAACCAGCGCCTGACCCAGGGCCAGTTCTCGTTCCTGCCGGATTTGACCGACGCGCAGATCACGCAGCAGATCGAATACGCGCTTCAACATGACTGGGCCGTCGGCGTCGAATACACCGACGACCCGCATCCGCGCAACACCTACTGGGAGATGTTCGGCAATCCGATGTTCGATCTGAAGGACCCGGCGGGCATCCTCCTGGAGATAAACAACTGCCGCAAGACGTTCCCCAATCACTACATTCGAGTTACCGCCTTCGACGCGACGCGTGGCGTCGAGTCACCGACGATGTCCTACATCGTCAACCGGCCGAAGGTGGAACCCGGCTTCGGCCTGGTCCGGCAGGAAGTGGAGGGACGCAACATCCGCTATACGATCCATTCGTACGCCGCGGACAAACCTGAAGGCGAGCGTTACTGAGCTCGCCGAGGTCGTTGCGATTTCGCGTTCACCGGGGCCTGCGACATGACCGAAACGATCGACCTCAAGGCGCTGTGGAACGAGTCCGGCGTGCAAGCCGTACTCGACGCGCTCGATGCGGAGCTGATCGGGCTCGCACCGGTGAAGAAGCGCATCCGCGAAATCGCCTCGCTGCTGGTGATCGACAAGGTGCGGCGCGAGCTGCAACTTGAAGCCGGCCCGCCGTCTTTGCACATGTCGTTCACCGGCAATCCCGGCACCGGCAAGACCACGGTCGCACTGCGCATGGCCGAGCTGCTGCACAAGCTCGGCTACAGCCGCAAGGGTCATCTCGTTGCGGTGACGCGTGACGATCTGGTCGGCCAGTACATCGGACATACCGCGCCGAAGACGAAGGAAGTGCTGAAGAAGGCGATGGGCGGCGTGCTGTTCATCGACGAGGCGTATTACCTCTACAAGCCCGAGAACGAACGCGACTACGGCCAGGAATCGATCGAGATCCTGCTGCAGATCATGGAAAACCAGCGCGACGACCTCGTCGTGATCCTGGCCGGCTACAGGGACCGCATGGACACGTTCTTCAAGAGCAATCCGGGCATGAGTTCGCGCATCGCGCACCACATCGATTTCCCGGATTACCGCAACGACGAACTCGTGTCGATCGGCGAACTGATCCTGAAGGGCTGGAACTATCGGCTGTCGCCGCGCGCTCGCGAAGTGTTCGCCGACTATCTCAAACTGCGCCGCGAGCAGCCGCACTTCGCCAACGCGCGCTCGGTGCGCAATGCGCTCGACCGCGCGCGTCTGCGCCAGGCACACCGCCTGCTCGAAGCCGGCAACGCAGTCGACAAGGCCGCGCTGGAGACGATCGAAGCCGAAGACATCCTGCAATCGCGCGTGATGGCGGCCGCGGTGCGGGAGACGACGCCGTGAATGTCGAGCTGCGCGCATTGGTCTTCGATGTCGATGGCACGCTGGCCGACACCGAGGAATCCCACCGTCGTGCATTCAACGCATCGTTCGCCGCGTTCGGCCTCGACTGGTGGTGGAACCGCGAGACCTATCGCGACCTGCTGCGCGTCGCCGGCGGCAAGCAGCGCATGCGTGCCTACGCCGCGAGCCAGGATGACGGCCTCGTCGGGCACGCCGATTTCGACGAGTTGATCCGCGTCCTGCACGCAGACAAGACACGTCGCTATGACGCCCTGCTGCGCGAGCAGCCGCTGGCCTTGCGGCCCGGCATCGCACGGCTGTTCGACGAGGCGAGTGCGAGCGGTGTGCGTCTGGCGCTGGCGACGACGACGACGGCCGCGAATCTCGAAGCGCTGCTGACGCCGAGCCTCGGCGCGCACTGGCGCGAGCGTTTCGCCGCGATTGTCTGTGGCGGCGACGTCGCGCAGCTGAAACCGGCGCCGGATGCCTATCTCGAAGCGTTGCACCGGTTGCACATCGACGCGAGCCAGGCACTTGCGTTCGAGGATTCGGCCAACGGCATCCACAGCGCGCAAGCCGCAGGTCTCGGTGTGATCGTCACCCCGACCTGGTACTCGCTGGCCGAGGCGCTGCCGACGGGTCTGGTCTGCCTGCCGCACCTCGGCGATGCCGACCATCCGCTGCCGATCGGCGCGCCCGGCGCGCCGCAGATCGATCTCGCACGCCTGCGCACCTGGCATGCCGAACACATCGTCGCGACATCACCGGGGAGGATTGCAGCATGTTGCTGACCGACAAGACCACGTTCACCGAATTCCTGATCGAAGCACGCCGTACGCACCCCGAAGCACGCGGCGATCTCAACGGTGTGTTGCATTCGGTGGCCACCGCCTGCAAGGCGATCTCGCGCACGGTTGCGCACGGCTCGCTGGCCGACCTGCTCGGCAACGCCGACGCCAGCAATGTGCACGGCGAGCGGCAGAAGAAGCTCGACGTCATCGCCAACGACATCTTCATCCGCCTCAACGAGAATCGTGGCTACGTGGCCGGCATGGCCTCGGAAGAACTCGACGATCCGTATCTGCTGCCGGCCGCCTACGAGCGCGGCAAGTATCTGCTGCTGTTCGACCCGCTGGATGGCTCGTCGAATATCGACGTGAACGTCTCGGTCGGTTCGATCTTCTCGATCCTGCGCGCGCCGACGCCGGGCAAGGATCCGAAGCCGGAGGATTTCCTGCAGCCCGGCACACGCCAGGTCGCGGCCGGCTACGCGATTTACGGACCTTCGACGATGCTGGTGCTGACCACCGGCGCCGGCGTGCATGCGTTCACACTCGATCCCTTGCTCGGCGAATTCATCCTGTCGCACCGCGACCTGAAGATTCCGGACGATACGCACGAATTCGCGATCAACACATCGAACAGCCGCTTCTGGGAGTACCCGGTGCAGCGCTACGTCGATGAATGCCTGAAGGGTTCGAGCGGCGCGCGCGGCAAGGATTTCAACATGCGCTGGATCGCCTCGCTGGTGGCCGAGACGCACCGCATTCTGATGCGCGGCGGCGTGTTCATGTATCCGCGCGACAACAAGACGCCGGACGTGCCGGGACGCCTGCGTCTGACCTACGAATGCAATCCGATCAGCCTGCTGATCGAGCAGGCCGGTGGCTGCGCCAGCACCGGCTACAAACGCATGCTGGATGTGCAGCCGGAGAAGCTGCATCAGAAGATCGGCTTCGTGTTCGGCTCGCGCGCCGAGGTCGAGCGCATCGAGCGCTACCATCTGGAGGGCGACACGCGCGACAGCGAACAACCGCTGTTCGCACAACGCGGATTGTTCCGAACGCCGGCTTGAGACCGGTCGAATCCCATACGCTGACGGAGGGAAGACCATGTCCGAACTGCACCCGATCATCGCGATAACCGGCTCGTCCGGGGCCGGCACGACCTCGGTCACGCGCACGTTCTCGAACATGTTCCGGCGCGAGCATGTCAATGCGGCAATCATCGAAGGCGACAGCTTTCATCGCTACGATCGCAAGACGATGCGCGCGGCACTGGCGGAGGCGGACAAGGACCGACATTCCCATTTCAGCCACTTCGGCCACGAAGCGAACCTGTTCGAGGAACTCGAGCGCCTGTTCGCCGAGTACTCGGAAACCGGCACCGGCAAGCGGCGCAAATACCTGCACGACGCGGCGGAAGCCGAACCGTATCAGCAGGAGCCGGGCACATTCACCGCGTGGGAGGATGTACCGCCCTCCGACCTGCTGTACTACGAAGGTCTGCACGGCGCGGCCGTATACGACAAGGTCGATGTCGCTCGCCATCCGGACCTGCTGATCGGCGTCGTGCCGGTGATCAACCTCGAATGGATCCAGAAGCTGCACCGCGACCGCTCCAGCCGCGGCTATTCGACCGAGGCGGTGACGGACACGATCCTGCGTCGCATGCACGACTACGTGCATTACATCTGCCCGCAGTTCTCGCGCACGCACGTCAACGTACAGCGCGTGCCGACGGTGGATACCTCCAATCCGTTCATTGCGCGCTCGATTCCGAGCGCGGACGAAAGCTTCGTGGTGATCCGTTTCCGCGATCCGAAGGGCATCGACTTCCGTTACCTGCTGTCGATGCTGCATGATTCGTTCATGTCGCGCGCGAATACGATCGTCGTTCCGGGCGGCAAGATGGAACTCGCCATCGAAATCATCTTCACGCCGTTCGTCTGGCGCATTCTCGAACGCAAGCAGAAGGCACAGGCGCGGCAAGCCCATTTGGAGCGCGTCGCATGAACACCCAACCCGTGGCCACGTCGAGCATCGACACCGCCCGACTCGCCAATTCGATCCGTTTTCTCGCCGCCGATGCGGTCGAGAAGGCGAAATCCGGCCATCCTGGCATGCCGATGGGCATGGCCGAGATTGCCGTCGCGCTGTGGACGCGCCACTTACGACACAACCCGAAAAATCCGCACTGGCCCGATCGCGACCGCTTCGTGCTGTCCAACGGCCACGGCTCGATGCTGCAATACGCGCTACTGCATCTGACCGGCTACGACCTGTCGATCGATGAACTGAAGAACTTCCGTCAACTGCATTCGAAGACACCCGGTCACCCCGAGGTCGGCGTGACGCCGGGCATCGAGACGACGACCGGACCGCTCGGGCAGGGGCTGGCGAACTCGGTCGGGCTGGCGCTTGCCGAGAAGCTGCTCGCGGCCGAATTCAACCAGCCCGGGACCGCCATCGTCGATCATCACACCTATGTCTTTCTCGGCGATGGCTGCCTGATGGAAGGCGTCTCGCACGAAGCTTGCGCGCTCGCCGGCACCTGGAAGCTCGGCAAGTTGATCGCGCTGTACGACGACAACGGCATTTCCATTGATGGCGAAGTGCGCGGCTGGTTCACCGACGATACCGCGGAGCGCTTCCGCGCCTATGGCTGGCAGGTGATCGGTCCGATCGATGGGCACGACGTCGACGCGGTCGATCGTGCTCTCGTCGAAGCCAAGCAGAACACCGACCAGCCGAGCTTCATCCTCTGCCGCACCGTGATCGGAAAGGGCGCGCCGACACGTGCCGGCACCGCGAAGGCACACGGCGAGGCACTCGGTACCGATGAACTCGCCGCGACGCGCAACGCCTTGAATTGGGCGTATGCGCCCTTCGAGATTCCGGCAGACATCTACGCCGACTGGGACGCGCGCGCCGCAGGCAAAGCGCTCGAAGCCGACTGGACGCGTCGATTCGATGCCTACAAGTCCGCCCATGCCGGTCTGGCCGCGGAATTCTCGCGCCGTCTCGCTGGCGACCTGCCGGCAAACTTCGCCGAGATCGCGACGACATTGATTGCCGACGCGAACGCGAAAGCCGAGACCGTGGCCTCGCGCAAGGCCAGTCAGTATGCGATCGAGGCGCTCGCACCGGTCGTGCCGGAAATGCTCGGCGGTTCGGCCGACCTGACCCATTCCAATCTGACGTTGTGGAAGAGTGCAAAAACGCTCGATCCGGATCATCCCGGACGCTACATTAGCTACGGCGTGCGCGAATTCGGCATGGCCGCGATCATGAATGGCGTCGCGTTGCACGGCGGCTACATTCCATTCGGCGGCACCTTCCTCACCTTCAGCGACTACAGCCGCAACGCGATCCGCATGGCCGCGCTGATGAACTTGCGCGTGATCCACGTATTCACGCACGACTCGATCGGCCTCGGCGAGGACGGCCCGACGCATCAATCGGTCGAGCATGTATCGAGCCTGCGCCTGATCCCGCATCTGGAGGTCTGGCGTCCGTGCGACACCGTCGAGACCGCCGTCGCGTGGAAGCTCGCGCTGGAGCGCAGAAACGCGCCGACGGCACTGATCCTTTCGCGGCAAAACCTGCCGTTCGTGCCGCGCAGCGACGCGCAGATCGCCGCGATCGAACGCGGCGGCTATGTGCTCGCCGAGGCCGAAGGCGGCGCGCCACAGCGCATCTTGATAGCGACCGGGTCCGAAATCGGTCTCGCCCTGGCGGCGCAGAAGATTCTCGCCGGCGAAGGCATTCGCACGCGTGTCGTCTCGCTGCCATCGACCGAGACCTTCGATCGCCAGCCGGCCGACTATCGCGCCAGCGTGTTGCCGCGCGACGTACCGAAGGTCGCGATCGAAGCCGGCACCACCGCACTATGGTGGAAATACGTCGGCAGCGATGGCGCGGTCGTCGGCATCGACCGCTTCGGTGAGTCCGCACCGGCGCCGAAGCTGTTCGAGTACTTCGGCTTCACGCCTGAAAAGGTGGCCGAAGCGGCGCGCGGAGCGGGGTCGCACTGACGAACAGCAGGACAGAGTCACCGCCGCCCGAAGCAATCGATGCCGTCATTCTCGCGTATGCGGTAATCCATATTGATCCTGCGACGATGAAAGGCGAGGTGGATTCCCGCTTGCGCGGGAATGACGCCGGAAAAGATGCGAAAGCTTCACCAGTCCGCTGCCGTCGGGCGCGGCAGCAACGTTTCCTTCATTGCGGGAGCAAACCGTCATGGCCCTCGTTTCACTCAAGCAACTGCTCGACCACGCCGCCGAAAATGCCTATGGGCTGCCGGCGTTCAACGTCAACAACATGGAGCAGATCCACGCCATCATGCAGGCGGCCGACGAGGTCGACAGCCCGGTGATCCTGCAGGCCTCGGCTGGCGCACGCAAATATGCCGGCGAAGCGTTCCTGCGCCGCCTGGTCGAGGCGGCGGTCGAGCAGTACCCGCACATCCCGATCGTGATGCATCAGGACCATGGCGCGAGCCCGGCGGTGTGCCAGGCGTCGATCCGCTCAGGCTTCACCAGCGTGATGATGGACGGCTCGCTGAAGGAAGACATGAAGACGCCGTCGACGTTCGAATACAACGTCGCTACGACGCGCCGCGTGGTCGACATGGCGCACGCCGTCGGCGTCTCGGTCGAGGGCGAACTCGGTTGTCTCGGCTCGCTCGAAACCGGAAGCGCGGGCGAAGAAGACGGTAGCGGCGCCGCCGGTGTGCTCGATCACTCACAGCTGTTGACCGATCCCGAAGAAGCCGCCGACTTCGTCGCCAAAACAGGTGTCGACGCGCTCGCGGTCGCGATCGGCACTTCGCACGGCGCCTACAAGTTCTCGCGTCCGCCGACCGGCGACATTCTCGATATCGAGCGCATCAAGGCGATCCATGCGCGCATCCCGAATACGCACCTGGTCATGCACGGCTCATCCTCAGTGCCACAGGACTGGCTCGCGATCATCCGCAAGTATGGCGGCAATATTTCGGAGACCTATGGCGTGCCAGTCGAGGCGATCGTCGAAGGCATCAAGCACGGCGTACGCAAGGTCAATATCGACACCGACATCCGCCTGGCGATGACCGGTGCGATTCGCCGTGCGTTGGCGGAAGATCCGAGCGAGTTCGATCCGCGCAAGTTCTTCAAGGAATCGGTCACCGCTGCGCGGCAGATTTGCAAGCTGCGCTTCGAGGCCTTCGGCAGTGCCGGCCGCGCGAGTGCGATCAAGCCGGTGCCGCTGGAAAAGCTCGCCAAGCGTTACGCGGAGGCCGCCTGAACGACGCGGCGCGTGCGCGCGCGCCGGTCGCTGCGATCTTGTGCGATCTCGACGGTACCCTGCTGCATACCGCGCCGGACATCGCCGATGCCGTCAACCTCGTTCTGCACGAACTCGGCCGTGCCAGCGTGCCCGAAAGCGTCGTTGCCGGCTACGTCGGCCAGGGTGTCGACGTGCTGCTGCATCGCGTGCTCAGCGGCGACATCGACGGACGCATCGACACGGACCTGCACGTGCGCGCGCGCACCTTGCTGGACAGCGCGTATTCCGAGGTGAATGGTCGTCGCACGAGCCTGTATGCCGGAGTGGTTGAAGGTCTCGATGCCTTTCGCGCGATGGGCGTGCGCCTGGCCTGCGTGACGAACAAGCCGCAGCAGCCATCGGATAGCGTACTCGCCCGATTCGGTCTGGACCGCTATTTCGAGTTCGTACTCGGCGGCGAGGCGTTGCCACAACGCAAGCCGCAGCCGGAACCGCTGTGGCACGCGGCCCATCTCCTCGGGGTGCCGGTGCAGGCTTGCATCATGCTCGGCGACTCGGCCAATGATGCCAAGGCCGCACGCGCCGCGGACATGCCGTCCGTGCTGGTCGACTACGGCTACACCGAAGGCCGACCGGTCAACGAGATCGATTGCGATGCGGTGATCTCGCGTTTCGGCGAACTGGCCGATGCGATTGCCGCGCGCAAGGATGCACGCTTCGATTTCCTGTGGCGCACGCGCACAGAGCAGGCCATCGCGGGCGGCGTCGCCTGAGCGGACCGCGCATCGCCGGATCGCACGGACCAGCGCTACACTCGGCCGGTGCAAGAGTGACGCCATGTTCACCGAAGATCAGGCCGCAATCGTCCGTCGACTCGCCGAGCTCAGGGTCGAGCATCGCGACCTCGACGTCGCCATCGCCAACGTGCCGCTCGGCCCTGGCTGCGACGAACTGCAGCTCAAGCGCATGAAAGTACGCAAGCTGCGCCTGAAGGACATGATCGCCTACATGGAAAACAAGCTGATTCCCGATCTGGATGCGTGACGTGCCTGTCCATCACCCCGAGGAGGGCGAGCGCGTGCTCCAGAACGTGACGGTGCGGCGCGTCAACGACGGCGAAGCCGCTGCGCTCATGGAGGCGTTGGCCGATATCCTGATCGATTGCGTCGAGGGCGGCGCCTCGGTCAGCTTCATGCGCCCCCTGCCGCGCGAGAAAGCCATCGCGTTCTGGCGCGATGTCGCCAGCGGCGTCGACCGGGGCGAGCGCGTGCTGCTGATCGCCGAAGACGACGCAGGCCATATCCTGGGTACCGTGCAGATGATCGTGGCGCTGCCCGACAATCAGCCTCACCGCGCCGATGTCGCCAAGATGCTGGTGCATCGCAGCGCCCGCCGCAGCGGTATCGCGCAGCGTTTGATGCGTGCACTCGACACGGTTGCGCGCGAGGACGGCAAGACCGTGCTCGTACTCGACACGGCGACCGGCGGCGATGGCGAGCGAGTGTACGAGCGCGCCGGCTGGCAGCGCGTCGGAGTCGTGCCGAAGTACGCGCTGATGCCCGATGGCGAATTCTGCTCGACGACGTTTTTCTACAAGCACCTCTGAGCCTGCCGACACTCAGGCCGGTGGCGTTTCGCCTTTCGCCGTCTGCGTCAGTTCCGCCTGCTTTTCCGGGGTGAGTTTCAGAATGCCATGGCGGATTTCGCGGCTGAGGATCACGCGAGCATCCTTGGCAACCACCTCCAGCTCGGCGTCGAATACGAGCTTGCCGTTGCCATCGGCCGCAATCACGCGGCGTTCGCGCAATTTCTGGATGAAACCGCGGAACAGGCTCTTGTCGAAGAACTCGGGCGCGTTCATCTCGTGCAACAGCGACAGGCGCTGTGCGGTCAGATAGCTGAGATTCTCCAGCTCGCCGGCCGACAAGGTGTGCGGCCCGTTCTTCACCAGCAGCGCAAGGCCGATGTAGTAGCGCTCGATCGACGGCATCAGCGTGTGCGCCAGGGCACGCAGGCGGAACGCGGCATCGCTCTGGCCGGGCCCACGTTCGACGATCCGGCCATCGGCGTCCGCATCGGTCGCGAGCAACCCGCGCTTCTGGAAAAATTCCAGAGTCGCCTGAATGCGCGCAGCGAATTCGTCCTCGCTCCACGGCAGGTACAGCTCGGCCTGAACGAACGGATAGACCAGGCGACCGAGGCGCAGGATCGATGCGCGGGTGAGACGGCGATTGTTGTTGAAACAGCAACCGACCCAGGCCGCCGTTGCGAACAGGTGCGTGATGTTGTTGCTGAAATAGCTGAGAAGGACGCCCTGCTTCTCGTCGACCGTGAGCACATCGCCGAGTGGATGCGCCACGCGGCGGATCCACAGCATCTTCTCGCCGTAGGCGATGATCTCGGTCGGCGCCAGCGCCGTCAGCGTGACGCGGTCGGAATACGGCAGCTCGATCAGCAACGCCTTGCACAGTTCGAGCTGGGCGATCAGATCGGCCTCGGCCATCGCGTGCTTCGGCGTCGCCAGCAGGGTGAGTGCAAGCAGGTTGATCGGGTTGACATGCGCGGCGCGGTTGATGTTCTGCTGGATGCGCGTGGCGAGCGCGTCCACTGCGGGATTCAACCATTCGGGCTTTGCTTCTGGATCGGCAGTCGCCGCGCGCCAGTTCGGCGCGATTTCGTCGAGCAGAGGATTGAGCGGGATCGGTTCGCCGAAATTCAGCGCGACGCGTCCATAGCGCTGGCGCAGCGCACCGAGCGAACGCACCAGGCCGAGGATGGATTCCTTCTCTTTTGGTTTGCCGGAGAGTTCGCCAATGTAGGCATCGCCCTCCATGATCTTTTCGTAGCCGATGTAAACCGGCTGGAACACGACGGCGCGACGCGACTCGCGCAGGAAGCTGCGCAGCGTCATCGACAACATGCCGCCGCGCGGGCTGAGCAGGCGTCCGGTGCGCGAGCGACCGCCCTCGATGAAGTACTCGAGCGAGACGCCGCGCGCGAACAGCTGGCTGATGTATTCGCGGAACACGGTCGAGTAGAGCGCGTCGCCCTTGAACGTGCGGCGCAGAAAGAACGCGCTGCCGCGGCGCAGGATCGGGCCTATCACCGGCAGGTTGAGATTCACGCCGGCGCCAATATGCGGAATCGCGATACCTTTTTCCATCAGCTGATACGACAACAGCAGATAGTCGACATGGCTGCGATGGCAGGGCACATAGATGACTTCGTGGCCCGGCGCGACTTCGCGCAGCGTCTCGAAGTGATGCACGTCGACGCCGTCATAGAGCTTGTTCCAGAACGCCTTGAGCATCAGCCAGAGTGAGCGCACGACCGGGTGCGAATAGTCAGCGGCGATCTCCAGCGCGTACCCGCGCGCACGCGCGCGCGCCTTGTCCGACGTGATGTTTTCCTTGTTCGCGGCTGACGCGATCGCAGCGCGCACCGGTTCGGCATTCAGCAGCGCATCGACGATGGTGCGTCGATGCGAAAGATCCGGGCCGATCACCGCGGCGCGGATGCGACGGAAATGCGCGCGTAAAACGCGCTGCAATTTGCGCACGCCGCGTTCCGGCGCGAGCGCCGCCTGGTCAGCGATGACCTCGCGCAGGCTGACGGGCGCGGCGAACTGCACCACCGTGTCGCGACCATTCAACAGCAACGCGAGCAGCCGCCGGAAGCGGCCGACGACGACCCAGTTCTCCGAAAACAGCACACTGAACCAACCCGACTCGCGCGCTGGCGCGCGGCCGACGAAGATCGACACCGGCACCAGGCGCACGTCTTTTTCGGGGTCGGAGCGCACGACATCGGCGAGCAGACTGAGGGTTTCCGAGCGTGTCGGATGCGGACGGCGGCCGAACAGGCGCGGCCGCCGCGATAGCGCGATGACCGCGCGCCGACGCTTGATCGGCAAACGGTCGGCCGCCGCATAGGGCGAAGGCAGGCCGGCTTCGAGGCAGGCCTGTTCGAGGATCAGGGTGTCGGACAGGCCATAACGCTCGACCACGTAGACGGTCGGGCGCGTATCGTCCGGCAGCAGCGCACGCACGTCATCGGGGGCGCGCCGGATGCGGATCCACGGACGCAGCAGCGCGCCCATCGCATTGAGCCAGGCCGGCGTCGGCGCGGTGGTCGTCGGGCCGGGCGCCGAAAGCGAATCGTTCATGCCTGCAGTCTAGTGCCGCACGCGCTGGACGCGCGCGGCGAGCGCGCTCAGCCCTGCTTGGCCGGCGCCGGCGCTGCCGCATCAGCGGCCGGAGCCACGGCCGGTGCATCGGCCGCCTTCTCGTGCAGCTTGTCGATCGCGTTCTTGCCGTACCAGTGGCCATCGACATTGACCATCTCGGTCTGCGAGCTCAGCGGCGAATCGAGCAGGGTGTAGGACACCTTGATCTTGGCCAGCTTGCCATCGTTCGAGACGACCTCGGGCTTGATCGAGTCGAGCGTCTGATCGACCGAGAAGCCATACACCATCAGCGCATCCTTGACAGCGAGGAAGACCACGCGCGCCTTCTGCATCGACTGGTCGAAGGTCAGAGCATGCGCCTCGTCCAGCGTCTTCAGGTTGGCGTCGCGCGCGGCCTTGCTGGCGATCGCGAGCACTTTCTTGACCGAATCCGGGTCGGTGAAGCGGGTCTTCTGCACCCAGGCGCCGAGCGCAGTGATAGCGGCGAGCGCCTGCTGCTTGTCGGCGTCGGACAGGTCCTTGTTCTGCTGGACCATGCCCTGCAGCCAGCTGCTGCCCATCGCGACATACATCGGGATCTGCTGCTGGTACTGCGCGTCGAACGTCTTGAGTTGCGGCTCGATCTCGGCGAACAACGTCTGATCCGCATTGGGCGCGGTCAGTTTCGCCATCGTCTCGGCGAACTTCTGCCGATCCTCATCGGTAATCGGCTTGTCGTCCTTGTTCTTGCTCCAGTCGGCTTTGACCTTGTCGTAGTCGGCCGGCGGCATCGCGTTCTGCATCAGGCCCGCGATGTCGCCCTGCTTGAGCAGGTCGACCGACTTGCGGATCGCCGCATCCGGAGCGCTCGTGTTCGCGGCACTCGCTGCCGGGGCGGCGGTCTCAGCCGGCTTGTCGCCGCAGCCCGCGACGAAAACAACCAGCGACGCCGCGAACGCGGCGCGGACGAATGGTTTGAACATGACGACCCCGGGGAATGGACAGGCCGGGCACTTTAGCAGCGTGCCGAGGCAGCGGCCAGCTTGCGCAACCGCGTCAGCGCGCGAGCAGGCGGCGCCAGCATCGGCCGGTCACCCGTGCCGCGACGCGGCTGCGAAACGCGGATTTGGCAGCGGCCGCCGCAGGCCAGTCGCTGATTTTCAGACAAGAAAAAACCCGGACGGCGGAGCCATCCAGGTCGAATCCGGCCGTTTGCCGGAGGGGGAACTTGTGCGTCGTTCTTTCGGAGCCGCAGCGTGTTTTGGGCGCTTTACGGGGCAACCGTCACCATCAATCCGGGCATCAATATACTTACAAGCGATATCTAATGCAATACCTTAGATATAGCTATGTAATTCCATGATTAATAAAGATTTTACTTCTGCAGAACGTTGATCTTTGCCTGTCTGCGCTGCGCCGGCGGCAACGTCCAGTCGTTGTTGAACAAGGCTTGCTCCCATGCACCGTAGGTCGGATTCGGCAGCACGAACCAGCGCTCGCCAATCCAGCCGCTGTAGGGCGCGACGGCCGCGCTGCGCCCGTCCGGCGTGTTCGCGAGGACATCGACGAAGTCGCCGATCTGATCGCCAATCTGCAGCAGCACGCGGTGTTCGCGGCCGATCAGCTGACGCCGGCAACCTTTTTCGGTGCCGGGCTGTTCGCAGCCCTTGACCACGGTGCCGAGGCCGAGGAAGACGTTTTCGCCGGCCGCGAGCGGGAAGCCCGCCTCGCGCAGATTCTCCAGCGTGACGTCATTCAAATCCTGCGCCCGGTTGGAAAGATAGAACACGGTGACGCCCTTCTTCGCCGCGAGCTTGGTGAACTCGAGCGCACCCGGCAACGGCTTGGCAGCCTTTTCGCGACACCAAGCGGCCCACGTCGCCTCGTTGTATTCGCCGCCGTCGCGGATCAGACGCGCTTGATATGGGGAATTGTCGAGTACGGTCTCGTCGATATCGACGATCACCGCCGGCTTGGCCTTTTTCAAGGGACCTTTGCGTTCACCTTTCGGCAGCGCATCCCATTGACGGTCCTTCAGCGCGAGCTGCAGCTTCTCGCCGGCCTGGCGGAAGACTTCGCGATAGATCAGATCGTGCTCGACCGCAGTCTGCGTCCACGCGACGGCACTGAGATTGTCGTTGGCGGCGGGACCGGCCGCCGCCGTGGCAACCGGCGCTGCCGGAGCCTGCGGTTTGCGCGAACTCGGTGCGTTGACGCATGCGGCCAGGAGTGCGGACGCGAAAAGCATGCTTATCGGAAGTTTCGTCATGTGGTTGCCCCCGCTTGGAAACGTCGTATCCAGCACATACGATCGGTCTAGTTTATTACACCGCGTCGTGCGAGCCTGCCGCACGCGCGGCTCGACCGCTCTTCGCTATTCACATCGGGACGCTCATGGACCAGCCGTCAGGCTCGCGCCTCCGCATCGCCAGCCACGTGCTGGCCATTCTCGCGCTGTTGCTGGTGCTCTGCCTGCACCTGCTGCCCGCGCTGCTCGCCGGGTTGCTGGTCTACACGCTCGTCAATTCGTTGGCGCCGCCGCTGCAGCGGCACCTGCCGGGCGCCCGCGCGCACGGCCTCATCGTCGCCCTGCTCAGCATCGTCGTCGTCGCCATTCTGACCGTGGCCATTCTCGGCGCCGTCGCCTTCCTGCGCAGCGAACTCGGCAACCCGAGCGCGGTGTTCGAGAATCTGATGCCGCTGATCGATCGCGCGCGCGGTCAGTTGCCGCAGATCGTCGTCGACCACCTGCCCGACAGCATCGACGATTTCCGTACCAATGCGATCGACTGGCTGCGCACGCACGCCGCGCAGCTGCAGCTGGCCGGCAAGACCGCCGCGCGCGTGATCGTGCACCTGCTGATCGGCATGGTCCTCGGCGCGATGATCGCGCTGGCGAGCGCACGTCCGACCGAACGCGGCGGACCGCTGGTGCGGGCGCTGATCGCGCGCTGCTCGAACCTGGTCGATTCGTTCCACGACATCGTCTTCGCGCAGGTGAAGATTTCCGCGTTGAACACGCTGTTTACGGCCATCTTCCTGCTCATCGTGCTGCCGCTGTTTGGTGTCACGCTGCCGCTGGCTAAGACGCTCGTCGCGGCAACCTTCGTCGTCGGCTTGCTGCCGGTAGTCGGCAACCTGATCTCGAATACGCTGATCATCATCGTCGGCCTGTCGGTCTCGCTTGGCGTCGCCATCGCGGCGCTGGTGTTCCTGGTCGTGATCCACAAGCTCGAGTACTTCCTCAACGCGCGCATCGTCGGCACGCAGATTCGCGCGCGCGCGTGGGAGCTGCTGATCGCCATGCTGCTGATGGAGGCGGCGTTCGGCGCCGCCGGCGTAATCGCAGCGCCGATCTACTATGCGTATTTGAAGCGCGAGTTGCTGGCGGCGAAGTTGATTTGATCCCGCAGCGCGTCATCGGACTGACGTGCAGACGTCCGACTTCGAGCAAGTTACGCATCCCCGTTCCGTCATCCCGGCGAACGCCGGGATCCATTTTGCTGTTTTGCGCAAAAGGCCAAAGCGAATTCGGACCCGACCCGCTTCGCTGTTGAAAAACGCCTCGCCGGAATGACGAAACGGGGCGATGCCCCTCAATCCGCCAGCAAGCTCGCCAACCGCGCGATATGCGAGGACGCAAGCTCCTGCTTGTGCGCGGCATCCTGCTCGGCGTCACGGCCGGACCAGTGCAGATCCTCACCCGGCATTTCTTTCAGGAAGCGACTCGGTTCGTTTGCGATGATCTCGCCGAAACGGCGCTTGCGATTCGCATAGGACAGCGTCAACTGCTCCTTCGCGCGTGTGATGCCGACATACATGAGGCGACGCTCTTCTTCGACGCGCCCTTCGGCGAGGCTGCCTTCGTGCGGCAATGTGCCGTCTTCGACGCCGACCAGGAATACGAAACGGAATTCGAGGCCCTTCGCCGAATGCAGGGTCATCAGCCGCGCCGCGTTGCCGGGATCGTCGCGATCGCCGTGACTGAGCAGGGCAAGCTGGGCCGCGAGATCGCCGGCGGCGCCCTCCTTCTGCATCGCGCGAAACCATTCAGACAGTTCGCGTAGATTCTCCAAGCGACGTTCGCGCAACGCCGGCTCCTTGATCTGCGCTGCGACATGGTCGGCATAGCCGATGCGGCGGATCAGTTCCTCGACGAGATCGGCCGCCGGCATGCGCTCCGCCTTCGCGGCCAGCTCGCGCACCAGGCTGGCGAAGCCGATCAGCGACGACGCCGAACGTGCCGCGATCTGGCCGAGCACGGAGTCGGTCTGCGCCGCGCGCAGCAGCGACAGATGACGCACACCGGCGAGTTCGCCGAGCTTCTCCAGGGTCGTTGCGCCGATGTCGCGACGCGGCAGGTTGACCACGCGCAGGAAGGCCGCGTCGTCGTCCGGATTGTTGATCAGGCGCAGGTAGGCCAGCAGATCCTTGACCTCGGCGCGGTCGAGGAACGCGGTGCCGCCGGTCACGTGGTACGGCACGCGCGCCAGGCGCAAGGCTTTTTCCAACGCGCGCGACTGATGGTTGCCGCGATACAACACGGCGAACTCGTGCCAGGGCGCCTTGTGCTTCTCGGCCAGATGCGCAATCGCACTGGCAACGCATTCGGCCTCGTGCTCGTCGTCGCGGCACTCGATGATGCGGATCGGCGGCCCTTCATCCTGCTGACTCCACAGCTTCTTCTCGAACACGTGCGCATTGTTCGCGATGACCGCGTTGGCGGCGCGCAGGATGCGCCGCCCGCAACGGTAGTTCTGTTCGAGCTTGACGACCTTGAGCTGCGGATAGTCGCGCGACAGTTCGCCCAGGTTCTCCGGATTCGCGCCGCGCCAGGCATAGATGCTCTGGTCGTCGTCACCGACTGCGGTGAACGCGCCACGTTCGCCGGCGAGTTGCTTGACCAGGCGGTACTGCGCGCTGTTGGTGTCCTGGTATTCGTCCACCAGCAGGTAGCGCAGGCGTTCGCGCCAGCCGGCACGGGCCTCGCTGTCCGTTTCGAGCACACCGAGCGGCAAGCGGATCAAGTCGTCGAAATCGACCGCGTTGAACGCGGCGAGACGGCGCTGGTAGGCCGCATAGATGTCGGCTGCCTCGCGTTCGCGCGCGCTGGTCGCCCGTGCTGCGGCCTGCTCGGGAGTCAGCCCCTCGTTCTTCGCGCGCGACAGCAGCGACTGCAGTGCGTACAGCACGTCCGGCTTGGCGCCCTTGGGCCCGAGTTCCTTGACGATGCTCTGCGTGTCGTCGGCGTCGAGCACCGAGAAGCCGCGGCGGAGGTTGGCACGCGCATGCTCGATCTGCAGAAACTTCAGACCGAGCGCGTGGAACGTGCACACGGTCAATCCCTCGGCGGCGACGCCCGAAACGAGCCGACCGACGCGCTCGCGCATCTCACGCGCCGCTTTGTTGGTGAACGTGATCGCGGCGATCTTTGCGGCCGGCAGGCTGCGGCGCTTGATCAGATGAGCAATCTTCTCGGTAATCACGCGTGTCTTGCCCGAGCCCGCGCCGGCGAGCACGAGCAGGGGACCATCGCAGTACTCGACCGCGGCGCGTTGTTGCGGATTCAGGGACACGCGGGCGAGTGTGCCGGGTTCGCGGCGTCGCCGACAGCTTGACAGGCGAAGGCCGCCCGCAAAGCGGCGCCGCAATCGCGTTCGACCTTCAATACAAGCAGATCGTCCGCGCGCGTGCGGCCGAGATTGATCGCTGCGATTGGCTTGCCGGCACGCGCCGCCGCACGCGCAAAACGGTAGCCGGAGAACACCATCAGCGATGAACCGACGACCAGCATCGCATCCGCCGCATCGAGATGCGCGCCCGCGCGGTCGACGCGCTCGCGCGGCACATTCTCGCCGAAGAACACGACATCGGGTTTCTGCATGCCGTCGCACGCAGCGCAAGCCGGCACCGAGAACGTGGAGGAGTCGAGCCCTTCGAGATCGGCATCGCCATCCGGTGCATCGACGGCATCGAGCAGTGCCCAGTGGGGATTGCGCCGCTCGAGCTCGCGCTGAAAGTCTTCGCGTCCGATGAGGCGCTCGCAGCCGAGGCAGCGAACCTGATCCAGGCGCCCGTGCAGATCGATCACGTTGCGACTGCCGGCGGCCTGGTGCAGTCCGTCGACGTTCTGCGTCAGCAGCACTTCGACGCGCCCATTCGCTTCAAGCTCCGCAAGGGCGGCATGGCTGTCGTTCGGACGTGCATGGCCGAAGCGACGCCAGCCGATCAGGCTGCGTGCCCAATAGCGCGAACGCGTGAGCGGATCGCCGACGAAGGCCTGATAGGTCACCGGGGGACGACGTTTCCAGCCGCCGTCGGCATCGCGATAGTCCGGAATACCGGACGCCGTGCTGCAGCCGGCGCCGGTCAGCACGAACAGGCGTCGATGGCGCTGCAGGAATTCGCGCAGCGCATCGTTCTGGCCGATCGGCGAGCGCGCGGCCGCTGCGGAAATTGCTTGCACGAATTCGACTCCTCGTTGGACCTTGCCGGCACGACCGCCGGCGTCACGGCCCACACATGAGGGCGTCGTGGCGATTTGCGAAGCATCGCGTCGGCTACGATCTGCGCAATCGATTCCAACCCTCGCACGTTGCACCGCCTCGACAAGGCGACACGCTACGATAGCGCCCCCTGCGAGGTGCGTGATGGCGAAACTGTATTTCTATTATTCGGCGATGAATGCCGGCAAGACGACGACACTGCTGCAGAGCGCGTACAACTATCGGGAGCGCGGCATGCGCACCCTGATCCTGACGCCCCAGCTGGATACGCGGGCCGGTGCCGGTGTCGTCGCCTCGCGTATCGGATTGCGCGCCGACGCGCAGCGCTTCACGCGCTCCGATGATCTGCTCGGGCTGACCAAGGCCGACATCGGCCAGCATGGCCCGCTCGACTGCGTGCTGGTCGATGAAGCGCAGTTCCTGTCGAAGACGCAGGTCTGGCAGCTCAGCGATGTCGTCGATGTCCTCGGTGTGCCGGTGCTCGCTTATGGCCTGCGCACGGATTTTCGCGGCGAGCTGTTCGAAGGCAGCCAATACCTGCTCGCCTGGGCCGACAATCTGATCGAGATCAAGACGATCTGCCACACGGGCAAGAAGGCGACCATGGTCGTGCGCGTCGATGAGCGCGGCCACGCGGTCACCGACGGCCCGCAGGTTGAGATCGGCGGCAACGAGCGCTATGTGTCGGTCAGCCGCGCCGAGTTCAAGAAGATCATGGCAGGTCAGAGCGCGCTCGAACTGCCACCACCGCTGCTGCCCGTCGAAGCTACCAAGGAGCCCGCACGATGAGCGCCCCCAACTGGCCGCGGCCGCACTGGCAGGACAGCGGCGACGCGGCCTTCCTGCTCTGGTTCGTGTTCGGCGATTTCGATGCGGACCTCAGCATCGATGCGCCGAGGTACCGCACGCGCGGCACGCCCGCCGGTATCGACGTCGTGCGCTATCTCAATGCCGAACTTGCCAAGTGGGACGGCTATCCGCTCGCCGGCACGCTCGGCCGCGTGCTGTACGACGAGAATGCGCGACTGTTCGAGCGCGCGAAGAAGGCGCGTGAGTGCTTGATGCTGCGCGGCAGCCTGGCCGATCCCGCCGATCTCGATACGCTGCGCGACCTCGTCGGCACGATCACCGCGCTGACGGACCTCGGCGGCATCGCCGTCGTCGATCCGCAGACGCTGTCGATGTACGACGCTGCGGAATGGCGGCGCCGATACTTCACCGGTGACGCCTTCAATGCGCGTGACCACGTGCTGATCTTGTGCAACGAAGACACCCGCAACGCCGGCCGCATGCATGTGCACACACGCGGTTTGCGCAAGTTCGCGCGCCCTGATTTGAGTATCCGCAATGTGGCGCCGGAAGCCGCCGGCAATGCCGGCGAGCTCGTTGCGCGCTTCGTCGAGTTCCAGACGCTCGGCGGCGTCGTCGAGGAAGGTCGCCAGGTCGAGGTCGAAGGTTCCCCCGCTGGCATGGCGATCCGCCATGCAGGCGCGCTGGATGACGACGAATTCAACAACCGGCACTTGGCGCTGCGCTGGCCGGATTGAAACTTTCCAATGGGCTGATGCTTTTGGAAGAACGCCCGCGACCTCAGCGTTGGCAGTGCGGACAAAAGAAGGTCGACCGCTGACCGAGCACCATCGCCTTGATCGGCGTGCCGCAGACCTTGCACGGTTGCCCGGCACGGCCGTACACGAACAGCTCCTGCTCGAAGTATCCCGGCGCGCCGTCGGGGCTGATGAAGTCGCGCAGGGTGGTGCCGCCACGCGTGATCGCGTAGTTCAGGATGCGCTTCACCTCGCCGGCAAGACGTGCGTAGCGCGCGCGCGATACCGCCCCGGCGGCCCGCTTGGGATGGATGCCGGCCGCGAACAGTGCTTCGCTGGCGTAGATGTTGCCGACGCCGACGACGATCGCCTGGTCCATCAGGAACAGTTTCACCGCCGCGCTGCGACCGCGCGAAGACAGCCACAAGGTATCGCCATCGAATGCGTCCGAGAGCGGCTCGGGACCGAGCCGGGCGAGCAGGGAATGCACTTCACCGCGCGGCTGCCACAGCTGGCTGCCGAAGCGCCGCGGATCGGTGAAGCGCAGCACGCGGCCGGAATCGAGGTGCCAATCGACGTGATCGTGTGCGCCGATCGGCGTGTCCGCCGGCAGCACGCGCAGGCTGCCCGACATGCCCAGATGCAACAAGGCGCTGCCGGGCTCTACATGCACCAGAAGGTACTTGGCGCGCCTTTCCACATCGACGATACGCTGCCCGACGAGGCCTTCGCGCAGCGCCTCCGGAATCGGCCAGCGCAGGCGCGGCTGGCGGATATCGAGTCCGACGATGGTGCGGCCGAGCAGGTGCGGCGCGAGGCCGCGGCGGGTGGTTTCGACTTCGGGCAGTTCGGGCACGTCAATCCTTCGCGACGGGCGGCGGCTTGGCCAGCTCGTTTTCCGGCGCGGCGAACAACAGCACGCTGAAACGGTCCGGCACCAACGCGATGACGCCGCCGACGTCGGCATAGCGATCGCCATCAATCGCGTCGGTCATGCCGAATTTCAACAGCGTGCCGTCGAGCTGCAGCGTCGCCAGCGGCGGATCGAGGCCGATCTTCTTCGCATCGAGTTCGCCGGCGGCGTGGCGCAGTCGCACCGGCGCGCGCGCTATCGCGAGCAGCCGGGCGATGGCCCGATCGTCGGCCGCCTGCGCATAGGGCTCGAGCATGCGCCAGTGCACGCCGTCTTTCTCGAAGCGGCGCGGCTTGCAGGCGTTGCAGGTCACCACCAGCGTGTGTACGGCGTCGGTGTCGAGCGGCGTCAGCGGTTCGGCGATGGTCTGCTCGCGACGCAGTTCCGCGTAGATGGCCGTGCCCAGCAAGGCAACCACCACGATCAGGATCAGGTTCGTGCGCGCACGGCGTTTCATGTCAGCATCGGCGGCGGCGCCACCAGATCAGCAAGCCGCTGCCGACGAGCAGCAGCGGCAGCGCGATCAGGAACACGACGCTGAGCAGGCTCAGTTGCGTCTCGGAAAAATCCAGCGCACGGTCGGCCGCGGTCTTGTCGGCGACGACGATCTGCGCATCGTCGCCGAGCAGCCAGTCGAAGACGCGCTGACCGAATTCGCGGTTGCCGCCATTGCCGAGGAAACTGTTCGAAAGAAAGTCTCCATCGCCGAGCACCACTGCGCGCTGCTCGCGCTTGTCCGGTCGCGGCGATACGCGCGTCAACGCGAAACCGAGATCGAGCGGGCCCGGAATTTCGCCGGCATCGGCGTCCTGGCGGATCGTGTCCGCGCTCTCGCCGGCCTTCGGGATATGTCCCGTCTCGTTCCACGACTTCTCGCTGCTGCGCAGGATCGGCTTCATGTTCCAGCGCGTGTCGGCGAGCTGTGCCAGTGCGGCAGCTTGGGGAAACAGCGTGGTCAGTACGAAGTCCTGCGTGATCGCGTGCGGTGGGTACGCCGACAGCGCGACGAAACTCGGATCGCCGAGACCGAACGCCTGTCCATTGCCATCGACGATGGTGCCCGGCAATACGCGAACGCCGAACGCTTTCGCCAGCTCGTCCAGACCACCCCCGTTTTCCAGCGCCGGCTCGCCCGGTTCGACCAACCAAAGCAGCGCGCCGCCCCGATCGACGTAGTCGATCAGCGCAGCGACGACCGCAGCCGGCAGCTTCACCTGCGGATTCGCGATGACGACGAGATCGGTGTTCTCCGGCACCTTGCCGGTATTGGCCAACGGCAGTGGCACCGCGCGCAGGCCGCGTTCGGCGAGCGCGCCCACGAATTGACCGAGATCGGCGTTGGCGCGGCCGAGCGGCTGTCGCTCACCCTCGCCTTCGAGGAACGCGACGATGCGCTCACGTGTGCGTGACAGGCGCAGCAGCGCGTTCGAGAACTCGGCCTCGCTGAGCACTTTCAACGGTTCAGTGCGCTGCTTGTAGCGCAGCTCGAGCTCGCCATCGACGGTGATGCCGGCCGCGCGCATCGCATTCGGATCCTCGTCGGGATCGACGAAACGCAAACTGACATCCGGTTTGACGCGGCGGTAGCGATCGACGAAATCCGCGATCACTGCGCGCAGGCCGCTTTGCCGGCGCGCATAACTGACGACTTCGACCGGCGCGTCGAGCGAATGCAGCAGCGTGACCGAAGCCTCGCCCAGGCTGGCGCTGCGTGCGCGACTCCAATCCTGCACGAAGGCGAAGCGCGTGCTGAGGAACGCGAGTGCGATCGCAGCGGCGACCACCAGCAGCGTGAAGACGAGGTTGCCGAAACGCTCGCGCATCAGTCGGCTCTCGAGCGCAGCGCATCCAGTCGGCGCGTCGCCAAGGCGAGCGCGACGACGACGACGAGTACGAAATAAACGATGTCGACGCTGGCAACGAGACCGCGGAAGAACGGTTCCAAATGCGTCGGCAGCGCGAGGTAGTTGATGCCGGCGTTGCTGACACCCTGCAGGCGCGCACCCGCATCGACGACTGCGAGCAGGCTGGTGATCGCGAGCGCGGCTGCGGCGGCCAGCGCCGGCTGCGCGGCCCAAGCCGAGCAGACGATGCCGATTGCGGTCAGCGCGGCGGCGAACAACGCCAGTCCGAGCAAGGCGGCCGCGATCCTGCCGCCATCGAGCGCCGCACCGAAACCGAGCGCCAGCGGCATCGACGCGACCAGCAGGATCAGCACGAGGGCGAAACCGAACGCGCCGAAATACTTGCCGAGCACGATACGAAAATTGCCGACCCCGCTGGCGAGCAGCAACGGCAGTGTCTGCGCGCGTCGTTCACCGGCGAACGCGCGCATCGTCACCAGCGGCATCAGCAGCACCAGCAGATTGCCGAAGCTGCGCAGCAGCGGAATCGCGACGAGATCGGTCACCCCCGGCGCATCCTTGATGCCGCCGAGCTTCGGCGCAAGCTGCAGGAAACCTTCGAGCGACAGCAGGAACTGCCACGCCATCAGTGCGACGACGATCGCGGCGAGGGTCCAGGCGAACGGCTGCACGACGAGGCGCCGCCATTCGTGGCGCGCGATCAGAGCGGCGACGCTCACGCGGCTTCTGCCGGTACGTCGGCCGCGGCGATCGCAAGGAAGGTTTGTTCGAGCGAACTGGCGTCGGCGCGCAGTTCTTGCAGGCCGAAGCCGCGTTCGACCATCGCGCTGGCGAATTCGCTGATCCCCGCCTCGGGTTTCAGGCGCACGCGCCAGTGCAACGCATCGATCGCCTCGGCCGTCGCGACCGGCGGCAGGGACAACCAGTCGATGCTATGCAGGCGCCGGACGACGCCGACGCGCAAGGCTTGCTCGCTGCCGCCGAGGGCTCCGGAGTAACGCAGCTCGCCACGATGCAGGATCGCGACGCGGTCACAACACGCTTGCACATCCGACAGCACATGCGTCGACAGTACGACCGCGTGATCGCGGCCGAGTCCGCGCACGAGTTCGCGCAGTTTCAGGGCCTGCACCGGATCGAGACCGGAGGCGGGCTCGTCGAGCACGATCAGTTCTGGTTCGTGCAGAATGGCCTGCGCCAGGCCGACGCGCTGCCGATAGCCTTTCGAGAGCGCCGCCATTGGCCGCCGCCGCACGTCGCCCAGTTCGCAGCGCTCCAGCGCGCGCGCGACTGCCGCGGCGACAGCGCCGCTCGCCAGGCCGCGCAGGCGTGCGCAGAAGCGCAGAAATTCCTCGGCCGAAAGCTCCGCATGCAGCGGCGGCGTCTCCGGCAGGTAGCCGATGCGGCGGCGTGCCAGTTCCGGCCGTTCGTACAAATCCTCGCCGCCCAGCCTGACCGTGCCGGTGCTCGGTGCGAGCACACCGGCCATCATGCGCAGGCTGGTCGTCTTGCCGGCGCCGTTGACGCCGAGCAGGCCGAGCACTTCGCCCCCCATCAGCTCCAGGTTCAGTTCGCGCACGACCGCGCGGCCGGCGAGGCGACGGCCGACGTGCTGCAAAGCGAGGATGGTGGGAGGGGGCGGGGTCACGTGCGGTGATTGTTCCGGTTAAGCCTGCGCGTCGGCAAGCGTGGCGTGAGGGCTGCATCACATTCCGCGTCGCAAAGCTTGACGTAGTGCGATGGCGGCGCCATCTAAGCCCGCGTATAGTGCGTTTTCACCTACTCTGCCACCTCCCCCCATCATGTTCGATACCCTGCTTTCCTTCGCCTCGCGCGGTCTGACCCAGGCCTCATGGGGTACCTGGATCGCCTACCTGCTGATCGTGACCCAACTGACGATCTTCACGGTGACCCTGTACCTGCATCGCAGCCAATCGCATCGCGGCGTCGATTTTCATCCGGTCATCGCGAACTTCTTTCGCTTCTGGGCCTGGTTCTCGACCGGCATGATCACGAAGGAATACGTCGCGATCCATCGCAAGCACCACGCCAAGTGCGAGACCGAGGAAGATCCGCACAGTCCTCAGGTGCATGGCCTCAACAAGGTACTGTGGGACGGCGTCGATCTGTACCGCACCGCGAGCATGGACCGCGCCGACATGGACAAGTACGGCATCGGCACGCCGAACGACTGGATCGAACGCAAGCTGTATACGCCCTACAACACAGCCGGCCTCGCAGTGCTGATGGTTATCAACTTCTTGCTGTTCGGCGTCGTCGGCATCGCGCTGTGGGCGATCCAGATGCTTTGGATTCCGTTCTGGGCCGCCGGTGTCGTCAACGGTGTCGGCCACTGGTGGGGCTATCGCAATTTCGAGACCGCCGACACGGCGACGAACCTGACGCCGTGGGGCGTCTGGCTCGGCGGCGAGGAGCTGCACAACAACCATCACGCGTTTCCGAGTTCGTCGAAGTTCGCGCTGCGCCGCTTCGAGTTCGACATCGGCTGGGCCATGATCCGCCTGCTGCAGGCCTTCGGCCTTGCGAAGGTGCTGCGCGTCGCGCCGTCGCTGGACGTGCGACCGAACATGCACCTGCCGGACACCGACACGGTCAAGGCGGTACTCGCGCATCGCTTCCATGTGATGAGCGATTACTTCCGCGGCGTCATCGCACCGACCCTGAGCGACGAGGCCGGCAAGGCCGGCGCCGGCATCAAGGCGCTGCCGCGCAAGTTGCGCAAGGCGCTGGGCAACGGTGGGCGCTGGCTCGACGCTTCCTCGCGCGAGCATCTGACCGCCTTCACCGAAAAGCATCCGCAGCTGCGCACGGTGTGTGAATTCCGCGCGCGTCTGGCCGCGCTGACCGAGCGCAATGGCCGCAATGCCGAAGGCATGCTCGACGGGCTCAAGCAGTGGTGTCACGAAGCCGAGGCGACCGGCATCCGCACATTGGCCGAGTTTGCGGCACGCCTGAAAGGCTATCGATTGGCCGGCGAAGTCGGCTGAGTTTCCAGCCCTATCGCATCGAAGAAGCCCGCCTCGCGGGCTTTTTCTTTCCCAATGTTTTGATCTACAGCGCAATCACTGGAGGAAGCGCTCTGTGTGCGCGGGCTCCGGCAGCCAGCAGGTCTCGCTGCGGCCGAACCAGCGATAGCGGTTGCGCGCCAGCCAGCGGTACACCGGATCGCGCAACGCACGCGGCAGCAGACGCAGCACCGACCATGCCCGGTAGAGGCCGCCGAAACCGGTCAGGACACGCAGGATCGCATCGCTATCGGTCGTGGCCTGCCCGTCTTCGACCAGCAGCAACGAATTCGGGTCGTGCGGATCGAGCCCGTGTTGGCGCAGCAGCGATTGCCCGATTACAGATTGCATCGTCGCGAACCGATAGCGCGCGGCGCGGTCGTGGCGCAGGATGAAGCGGACCCAGCGGCTGCACAGCAGGCAGACGCCGTCGAAGACCAGGATAGGCTTGTCCACGTCCACCATCGTCGACTCATTGCGCATCGGCAATCTCCAGCCAGCCGGCATAGGCCACCAGGAGACCAACGAGCGGCAGGCGCACGGCGATGTCGAACCGGTAGCGGCCATCGCGCTCGCTGCAGCGCGCATCGATACCCTCGAACCAACGCAGCGGCAGCGGCATGCCGAGAAGACGCACACTGCGCGTGACCCAGCGCAGCTGCCCTTGTTCAACGCCAAAGCCAAATGTCAGCCTCGCTCCGCCCAGTCGCTCCGCGAAGGCGTTCGGCCAGCGCGGCGAAGGCGACAGGTGCGATTCGAGGCATGCATCCGGAAAGTGCCGCGTCCAGACTTCCTTGTTGCCGTCGCGACTAATCTCTACGCGCAGCGGCGCGTCGGCTATTGGCTCAGGCATCTTCAGCATCTTGCGCAATCGCCGCGACAGCCAGCGGGTGTCGCCGCGAACCTCGACTCGCCCGCGCGCATCGAGGTGCGCACGATCGCCATGCAGCGCGCGCACCGAAATGGGCAGCGCCTCCCAGCTGCTGCCGAGCAAGGTGGGAAACAGGGCTTGCGGCATTGCGAACGCGACCCGTGTTCGATCGGTCAATGCGCAGGCGAGCGCTGTTCGAAGCCGTCGAAGAAGAGGCTCTGCATGACCGGCGCCGTCGCGAAGTTGTTGAGCGCGCCCGTCTCGTTCAATTCGGTCGGGCCGCGAACGAACCCGTAGGGAGTGGGTTGCGACGCCGGATCCGTATCCGGTACCTGCAACTGGCCTGTGATGTCGACTTCGCCTCCGGGCAACATATCGAACGACGCCCGCACGTTCCCCGACGTTCCGTCGACCACGCAATTGCTGGCAGCTTGCGTCGAGCAAGACAGGCCCTCGAGCCCCGAAGGCCAGGGCATGCGCGCAAACAGGCTGGCTCCGGTGACGGCGGCGTCGCCAGCGTAATCCACGATCAAGTGGAAACTGACCCGGTCGCCGGGCATCACATGCGTCTGGTCGAGTGTCATCCGCATCGACAGATCACCGTTCGCGCGTATCGTCGTGTCGATGGCCGCGTTGCCCGTAGTAACGGGGAACGGAGCTCGGAGCGCCTGAGTGGCGATCATCAACCGGTTGTCATTCGGCGGCCCGAGCAGGTCGGCCAGCAGAGCCTTGCTCAGCGGATCGCTTTCGAACGTATCGAACGCCTGTTCACTCAACAGCGTACCCGTCTCGATATCGAACTGGCCGAGAAAGGCGATGCGGTTGGATGTTTCCACGAAGCCGCTGCGCAGGCGCAACCAGATGCGCCCCTGTGGGTTGATTTCGATTTTCGAAACAAACGAGCGGACATCCGCGTTGCCGGCGCCCAAGTTCCAGGTGTCGGCGATACCGCTGCCGTCGCCTCGCAGTCGCACCAACCACGCCTGTTGACCGTCGCCCCCACCCGAGAGGATGTCGCCGCCGGGCAGCACGACAGCATTGCCGACGGAACAGTCGGCAGTGCAATGAAGGTCCGGCGGCGGGAATGCCCAAAGTGTAGTGCCGGTGGCAGCGTCGAGCTTGGCCCAGCCGCTCCCCACGATCACAACGTTTCCGTCGTCGACCGGGTAGATGAGGGCTCCATTGGGGCCTACGGCATCCGATGTCCACAGCGCCGATCCATCCGCACCCGATCGCCGCACCAGCGACGAACCGGCAAGATCGCCGGTGAAGGGTCCCGAAACCATGACGTCCGTGCCTTGAACGGCAAATGACTGTGGCAGAACCTGAGTGACGCCGAACGGCTCGTTGTCCGTTCGCCACAGGACCGAGCCGTCGACCGCTGAAAGCTTGTAGATCAGCTGATGTGGACACAACAGTTGCCCCGGGGCGCATCCGGTCAAAAACGTTCCAACGGCGACCACGATGTTGCCGTCCTCATCAGCCGCCGGCGTCGAGATGGTGGTCCTTTCCTGATAAAAATCGGGCAACGCGACAGCCCAGCGTCGGTCTCCGGTCGTACGATCGTAAAGTGCGACCCAGACCAGGCTGAAATTATTCGTCTGTCCCGGTGAACCGCTGTTCTGCACATAGGCTGCCGCGACCGCGTCGCCGGCCACTACAGCGCCTGGCAAATCGGGCTCCGAACGGAAGGAAGGGTCGACCGGTTCGGTCTTCTCCCACAACACGCTACCGTCGACCGCGCTCAATCGGCGTACGCGAAGGCCGAGCGAATCCGCGCTCTGATCGATCGCTACGCCGACTACATGCTCCGCGTCTTCCTGGATGCTGGCGCCCAGCATGCCTTGCGCCGTCGACGGAACGGTGATCGCTGCGGCCGGTTGTCCGCTGTCGAATCCGACGCGCTGCAGGAAAGGCGGAAGCCCGGCGGATGAATACGATTGCGGCGAATACGCGTAGGCGACGGCCAGGAATTCACCCAACTGCAATCCACCGAAGGCCGTATAGTCCACGACGTTGCCGGATGGATCGGTGGTCGGCAACGACCCGGTCCACACGATGTCTCCGCTGCTCGCATCCAGTTTCAGCACGCCGTCGGACGAGTTGACGACGATGGCGTCGCCGACCACGGCGGCGGCCCTCGCAGAGGAAACCGTCTGCGTCCAGCGAGGCTGGCCCGTGTAGGCGGCGACGCGCTGGACCGTGGCGCTGCCGACGACGATCGGCTCCGCGGTGCTGTCAGGGGTCAGCAGCACCGTCGCGGCGAGCTCGATCGGCGCCGTCCACGCGACGGAGCCGTCGCCCGTGCGCAGCGCATACAGCATCACGTTGTCGTAGGCATAGACGAGTGTCGCGCCTGGCGCCGGTCCGACCAGTGTCGCGCCGCTCGTGCCCGTCAGCGCGGTATCCCAGGTCACGTCGCCGTTCGCATCGAACTTGACCGCGCGAAAGCCGACCGCCGCGGAAAAGGCCGCATATTGCGTGAAGCTCGCATAGAGATTCGCCTGATCGTCTGCGCTTACGCCACCTGCCGTGCACGACTGGCCGCTCGCGGCCGTCATCTGGTGCTGCCAGACGACATCGCCGCTTCCGCAGTCGAGAACGCTGATCTGCCGGCAATCGGTGGCCGCCACTCGATTTGGCGAAGCGTCCGCGAGCCACAGGGCCGGCACCGGGCGCGTCCACGCAATCGCACCGCCGGCATCGATCTTGGTTACGAAATTGATGATGCCTGGGTCCGTGTCCAGCGCGGCGAACGCACCGCCGTCGGCTTCGGCCAGCAGTTGTCCGAGATGGAAAAAGGTCGCCGCCTGAAACCCTCCGACGTCGACGATCCATCGCAGCTGGCCGGTCGTGTCCAGCCGAGCGAGCCGATAGTCGGAGGCATGGTTTGTCGCCGCACCCAGGAGCAGGTCGCCGTCGCTGCCGACCACAACTCCCGCTTGCGGGCCTTCCAGAATGACAGGAGCGTAGGGAAGCGGCGCTGTGATCGTCCAGTCGTTGCGCCAAGTGGGTTCCTGCGCGAAGGCGCGAGGAGGGGCGGAGGCGATCGTCACCATCGCCAGCGTCGATGCAAGTAAGCCGAACACGACCGTCTTACGCATGGATCGCCCCTGAAATTCGATTCCGCGCCGTGCGGCACGTTCCTGCGACGAGTGTCGCCGCCCGGCGTTTCTCGGACAAGTCCGAGACGAAAAAAAGCCCGCCATGAGCGGGCTTTTTCGTTCAACGGCAACAAGGCAAAGGCTTACTTGATCTTGCCTTCCTTGTAAGCCACATGCTTGCGGATGACGGGGTCGTACTTCTTGACCTCCATCTTGTCCGGCGTGTTCTTCTTGTTCTTGTCAGTCGTGTAGAAATGACCGGTGCCGGCCGAGGAGATCAGACGGATCTTGTCGCGCTTGGATGCCATGATTCAGTTCTCCTCAGATCTTCTGGCCGCGCTTGCGCAGCTCGGCGACGACAACTTCGATACCGCGCTTGTCGATCGTGCGCAGCCCGTGGCTGGACACGCGCAGGGAAATCCAGCGGTTCTCGCTGGGAATCCAGAAGCGGCGCTCGTGCAGGTTCGGCAGCCAGCGGCGCCGGGTCTTGTTGTTGGCGTGCGAAACATTGTTACCGGACTGCGCGCCCTTTCCGGTGACCTGACAGATTCTGGACATAGCGAACCTCGAGAGACTTCATCCCATCCTTGGCCAGGACGGCGGCGGCCCAGCGGCGGCGATGCGCCATGCAGTGCTGGAGAAGCTGCGGCCAGACGACGCGGACGGACTGCATACCGGAATCCGCGTGCCCGCGAGGGCGATGAACGGCGTAGCTAGCCGGGCTTTATAGCGGAATCAGGCGCTTGCGGCAAGAGGGGCGACCATCGAGAGCGCTCGGCGAAAGCCCCTACAGCTCTTCGATCGCCGTGCGCTTCGAGCGCTTGATCAGCCAGCCGACGCCGCGCAGATCGGTGATGCCGACCAGTGCACGATTGAGATTGTTGTACTTGGACACGCCGGCGCTGCGCGAGCGATGGTTGACCGGCACGCTCTTGACCTGCCAACCGGCGCGCTGCATCAGCGCGGGAAGGTAGCGGTGCATGTGGTCGAAATAGGGCAGATCGAGAAACGCGGCCCGCTCGAACAGCTTGATGCCACAGCCGGTGTCCGGCGTGTCGTCGCGCAGCAGGCGTGAACGGATCGCGTTGGCCCATTTCGATGCCCAGCGCTTGCTGCCGCTGTCCTTGCGGTTCACGCGCCAGCCGGCAAACAGCTTGATCGTGTCGGCCGATTCGTTGCGCATCGCGATCAGCTTGGGAATGTCGGCCGGATCGTTCTGGCCGTCGCCATCGAGCGTCGCAATCCACGTTCCACGCGCGGCTTTGACGCCGTTGCGGATCGCCGTGCTCTGGCCGCTCTGGCTGACGTGCCTGATCACGCGCAGCTCCGGGTACTGCGCTTTTGCCTGCGTCAGCACGGCGAGCGAATCGTCTTTGCTCGCATCGTCGATGTAAACGATCTCGAAATCGGTGCGCCCACGCAGGGCAGCGGCGATCTCGCCAAGCAGGGGCGGGATATTGTCGCGCTCATTGAACACGGGCACGACGACGGAGACTTCGGGCATGGGCGGCATGACAGGGTGAAAGGTGCCCATTATCGCCGAAGGCGGCCGGCGGCGTGATCAGACGCGGTACATGCGCACATCCAGGCGTAGACCAGTCGGTCCGAGCCTTCGCCGGGATCCCAGCAAGAACAGTCTATGGGCTGTCGGCCGCGGCCAACTTCGGCGGGCCTTCGAGCGCGTCGCGCCAGCTGTGTTCGAGCGCGCCGAAGCTGTCGCTGTTCTGCGCCAGCATCACGAGCGTGCCGTCAGCGATCGGTACTTCGCGACCCTTGAGGCCGTCGCGCTGGAAATCCTCGCTGTCCGGCACGCGGTGCTTGGTGACGTAGACGACGCTGACCGGCTCGCCATCACGCGGCATCACCATGTGCACGCTGCGATAGCCGCCGACTGGACATTCGTTGACGTAGGAAATGCCGCCGGGCACCGCGGCGAGTTCAACACCGCGATCGGCGAACGCGTGGCGCACCATCGAATCCGGCAGTGGCGCCTGGCGGCGCAATGCATCGCGCTCGTGCGGGCCGGTCACGTGTTCGGCGACCAGATCGGACAGCGCGGCCGCCGTCGGTCGCTGCTGCTGCCGCACGACGCCAATCGCGATGACCAGTGTGGCCGCTGCAGCGAGCGCAACCCATCCCAGGCGACGGCGATTGGTGCGCTGACGTTGCCGTTCACCGGTCAGCTGCGCCAGCAGGATGCGATCGGCAAGGCCCTCCGGCACCGGCAGGCTCATCGCGAATGCGAGGCGCGTCTCGAATGCCTGCGCGCGCGAATGGGCGTCCGCGCAGAATGGACAGCTGTCCAGATGCCCGCGCGCAGCGCTGTCGCCGACGCGCGGATCAATGCCGAGCAGGCGGCGGAACTCAAGGCAGTCCATGCAGCACCGCCTCCTTCATTTCGCCGCCGCCCAGCAACGCCTTCAGCTTCTGCCGCGCGCGAAACACCTGGGTCATCACTGCGGCTTCGCTGATCGCGAGTTGCGTGGCGATCTCCTCGCAGGAAAAGCCGCCGAGCACCTGCAGCACGAGCGGCTCGCGGTATTTGGGTTCGAGCTTCGCAATCGCCGCACGCAGCACGGCGTCTTCACCCAGAAGTTCCGGTCCGGGTGCGCTGTCGCAAAGATCGAGGTCGGCGATATCCGTCGTCGGCATCGGCTTGCGCTCGAACAGGCGCGCATGTTCGCGGCGCAGGATCGTCACCAGCCACGCCTTTGCCGCAACGTTCTCGCGCAGACTGTCGAGCGCACGCCAGGCGCGCAGGAAGGTTTCCTGCACCAGATCCTGCGCCAGCGCATCCTGGCCGCAAAGCCAGTAGGCATATCGGTACAACTCGCCGGAATGCGCGCGCACAAGGGCCTCATACTGCTGCTGACGATCGCTCACAGCAGCAGTAGACCGGGCTTTGCCATCCTGGCTTGCAGAAACCGTCATGCGTTGGCGTCAGCCGTCGAAACCGTCTTTGAAGATCAGATCCACCGTGGTGACCGTGAACTGCACGGGCAGTGTGAGTGGGTCGTGCGCGGGATCATTATTGTGGATGCAGACGTTCGCGCTGTGAACCCCGATATCGAGGCTGGCCGAATCGAGCGTGACATTCACCGTCGCCGCGTCGGCACCGACGGCAACCGTACCGGAGACGGGAGCCAATGTGATCCACGGCACCGAGTCCGGCGTCGCACAGTCGGCCGTGGCGGTGTCGACGTTCCAGGTCAGGTCGGCCGTTCCTGTATTCATGATCGCGAACGTCGCCGCCGCCGTTGCACCGGCCTCAGCCGTGCCGCTCAGCGAGGTCTGGTCCGTACCGATCGTCGGTGAGCCGGTTGCTGGCATGACGGTAATCGTGCCTACCATGCCGCTGCCCTGGTGGATCTGGCAGTGATAGCCGATCGTCCCAGCCGTTGGGAACGTCACGGTCGCGGTCCAGCCGGCGGAGCTGGCATTGCCGTTGCCGCCGGCGCCATCGCCGTCGCAACCATTGGCGCAACGGAAACTGGTGACTGCACCCGGATCCGAAACGACGTTGTGGAAGCCGCCGGCATTCGTGAAGGTAACCGTGTCGCCAACCGCGATCGGCGGAAGATCTTGCGGGGTGAAAACGAGTCCGCTGCCGCCGACAGCGACTTGATGATCTGTAGCGAAAGCGGGAACGGTTGCGGCAAGCGCAAACGCGCCCATCGCAAGGATGCAGTAGCGATTCATGAAAAACACTCCCCGGCTGGTTGGAATAGTGCCGCCGGGCGCCCGCCCGTGCGGCGCACGCAGCATGCGCCGCCCACCCAGACCGGGCGAGAGTGAAAACCCTCAGCGCTGGCTCATCCGCAGGGCGCGTCGCTCAACGAATGCGTTCGAGGATACCGTCGAGTTCGTCCAGGCTGTGATAGTGGATGACCAGCTTGCCACGACCGTTGCGCGCGTGAGCGACGTTCACGCGCGTCGCAAGCTTCTCGGCGAGTTCGCGCTCGAGCGCCGCGATATTCGGATCGCGCGCCGGCGCTTTGGCGCCTTTGGCAGTCGGCGCCGCATCGAGGCGGCGCACCGCTTCTTCCAGTTCGCGCACCGACCATTCGTTGGCGGCCGCCTCGCGGGCGAGAGTCACGGCGCGCGCCTCCGGTTGCACTGTCGCCAGCGCGCGCGCATGTCCCATCTCGAGCTTGCGCTGGTCGAGCAGGCGCTTGATCTCGGCCGGCAGATCGAGCAGACGCAGCAGGTTCGATACCGCCGCGCGCGAGCGGCCGACCGCGTCGGCAGCCTGCTGATGGGTCAATTCGAACTCGTCGATCAAACGCGACAGCGCCTGCGCTTCCTCCAGCGGCGATAGGTCCTCGCGCTGGATGTTCTCGATCAGCGCCATCGCGACGACGGCCTGATCGGGCACGTCCTTCACCAGCGCGGGGATCTCGCCAAGGCCCGCCTTCTGCGCGGCGCGCCAGCGACGCTCGCCAGCGATCAGTTCATAGCGGCCTTGGCCGATCGCGCGCACCACGATCGGCTGGATCAGACCCTGCGCCTTGATCGAGGCCGCTAGTTCCTCCAGGCGTTCCGGATCGATATGCGAGCGCGGCTGGTATTTGCCGGGCTGGATCAGGCCGACACTGAGCGTGCGCAGCTCGCCCTCGGCTTCGAAGACGGCGGACGCCGTGTCGTCGCCGCCACCGAGCAGCGCGTCGAGGCCGCGTCCAAGTCCGAGTCCGCGTTTCTTGGCTGCCATGCGTGATGTCCTGGGAACTTGCAAACAAAGGGAAACAGGGATTCAGCGGCGACGCGCTTGGGAACGCCGCGAACCGCCTAGTTGGGTGCCGCGACGACCGCCGGAGCGCGTTCACGCCGCAGCATCTCGCCGGCAAGGCCGAGATAGGCGATCGCGCCGCGCGACTCGCGATCGTACAAATTGATCGGTTTGCCGTGGCTCGGTGCTTCGGCCAGGCGGACGTTGCGCGGAATGATCGAGCGCAGCACCTTGTCGCCGAAATGCTTGGTCAGCTGCAGCGAGACCTCGTTGCCGAGATTGTTGCGCGCGTCGTACATCGTGCGCAGCAGGCCCTCGACTTCGAGTGTCGGATTCAGACGCGCTCGCACGGCCTTGATCGTGTCGAGCAGGCTGGACAGTCCTTCCAGCGCGAAGTATTCGCACTGCACCGGGATCAGCACGCCGTGCGCGGCCGTCAACGCGTTGATCGTCAGCAGATGCAGGGTCGGCGGGCAGTCGATCAGGATCGTGTGATAGCGATCGCCGAGCTTGGCGATCTGCTCCTTCAGGCGCGATTCGCGCGCGAGCGCATCCATCAGCTTCAGTTCGGCCGCGGTCAGATCGCCGTTGCCGGGCAGCAGGTCGAAGCCGGCCTCGGTGGTCAGGATGACGTCCTCGATCGCGGCTTCCTCGAGCAGTACTTCGCAGCCGTTCGGTTTGGTCGCGCGCTTGTCGACGCCCGAAGCCATCGTCGCGTTGCCCTGCGGATCGAAATCGATCAACAGCACCTTGCGTCGCGTCTCGGCAAGCGCGGCGGCAAGATTGACCGCGGTGGTGGTCTTGCCGACCCCGCCCTTCTGATTCGCGATGGCGATGATGCGCGTCATGCTGATTCCGCCGGCCCCTGCGGGTCCGACACATTGTCCCGGACCCGCTTGATTACCACGACATGGCGCTCCGCGTCCAAACCCGGCACGTGCAACGGCAGCACGGTGTCGACCAGGAACGGCGGTACCACTGCGGCCAGCTCATCCTGCGGGAAGCGGCCTTTCTGCGCCAGCCAGACGCCATCTGCCGCGAGCAGGCGGCCGCCCCACGCAAGCATCTCGGCGAGACTGGCGAACGCTCGGGCGGTGACGCAGTCGAACGTGCCGTCGACGGCTTCGACGCGACTTTCGATCACCCGCACGTTGTCGAGCTTCAGTTCGCGCACGACCGCGCGCAGGAAGCGTGTCTTCTTGCCGTTCGAATCGACCAGGCTGACCGTGCGCTGCGGAGCAACGATGGCAAGCGGAATGCCGGGCAGACCGGCGCCGCTGCCGAGATCGACCAGTGTCGTACCTGTCACATACGGAACGATTGCGAGAGAATCGAGCAGATGGCGCGTGATCATCTCGAGCGGGTCGCGCACTGCGCTGAGGTTGTAGGCGGCATTCCAGCGCGTCAGCAGCTCTACATAGTCGAGCAGGCGTTCGACGGGCGCTGCCGGCAGATCCAGAGGAAGCGCTGCAAGACCGCCGACGAGGCGCTGCCGCAACCGGTCACTGTCAAACGTGCGGCGGTCGGACATGGCAGTCGCAACGGTTCGGGGCGCGCAAGTATCGGGGCGGACGCGGTGGAAATCCATCCGCGTCCGCAGCACTTCGCGGGACTTTCTAGTCCAGTGCGTTGAGGTCGACGCGGGCGATCAGCAATCCGCTCTCGCGCAATTGCGCATTGAGCGACTGCTTCAGCCAGCTGCGGCGCGGCTCGGCGGTTTCCGGCAGCGCGGCGGCGGCGAACAGACGTCGCGTGGCATCGCGCAACAGGTTCTCGACGTCCTCGATGACGACATCGGCGAGCCCGGGATCGAGCACTTGGAAATACACGACGCCGCGGTAGCGCTGGTCGGCACGGCACAGGTCCTCGACCGGCACGGCCGCGCCGGCGAGGCTGATCTTGTGCGCCACGCGCTCGACCAGCGGCAACACCAAATGCGTGCCGGAACCGACGATGCGCACATGTCCGCCCATGCGGCGGAACGTGTAGACGTGGCCTTCAGGAATGCGGCGGACGGATGCGACGACCAGCAGGGCCAGCGCGCACAGGGCAGCTAAGATGATCGGGGACAGCATTTTCTTATCTCTACAACAAGTTACGAAACAAACTTCGCGCTGTACCTGATAACACACACGCGGAGAACTAACAAGTGTTTAACAGTTTGCGCGTCCGGCCGATAACAAACGCTGAACATCGGCTAGCAATTACTAGCAAGAACGATGCCCCGCGTGCTTTCACGACAGCCGAAGTGCGAAAAACGCATTGTGGCGATGGGAAACCTCGAATCCTGTCGCACCATCAGATTGTTCGCGCTGATGGAAACGGTGCGCCCTTAGCGGGCGGGATCGACGCTGACGCGGGCGTCGGCAGCGTTGTTGTCCGCGCTGATCGACCTCTCTGGGCCGCCGCTCGTTACGACAATGACGCCGCTGCCGCGCTGATCGACATCTAGCGGTCGGTCGTCATGCGCACGGTCCAGGCAAAAGCGGCAGCGGTGCTGCCTTGCGGCTGCACGCTGATCTGACGCGCACCCACGCCGAGCACATCTGCTGGCACGACCGCTTCGATGTAGTGGTAGGGGCCGGCCTGCCGCACCGGCAGATCCTCGGCCGTATACACCGTGCGCGATCCTTCGCCGACGCGCAGCGCGTAATGCGCACCCGTCTGCGGCTGCGCGACTTCGGCCTGCAAGCGCACGTTCGCCGCGTCGTGTTCGACCCTGGCCTCGAGCTCGTTCGCGCCACGCTGCGCGCTGGCGAGCAAAATGATCGTCTGCGTCGCAGCGGTGGCCGTCGCCGTTGCATCGGGGGGCGACGGCAGACGCGGTTGAATGCCCGACAGCACGAACACGGCGGCGGCGAAACCGGCCGCTAGCGCACCGCCGAGCACGAGTCGCCAGCGCGGCTTTCGATCATTGCGCCGCAACGCCGATGCATGCGCCCGGCGAGCCCCGCGCGGCATTGCGCGATCCGTGTCCGGCTGTCTGTTTGCCAGCGCCCGCGCGAACGTCAGGCGCGATAGATCGTGCGCGGTCTGCAGCAGATGCCGTTCGACCGCCTTACGCTCGTCCGCGCCGAGGCGATCGTGCGCGTAGTCGTCGAGCAAGTCGTGCTCGGTCTCGTGCAGCGCTGCCGTGAAGCTACCGTCCTGCCTCGCGTCGTCGTCGAACAGGCGATCTTCCAGCGCCTCGGACTGCACCGGCGTCAACTGGTGCAGCAACCAGCGGCGCAGGGTATCGGTCTCGGGAATCGTCATCGCGTTGTGCTTGCCCTTGTCACGTTGCCATCCTGAGTGAGCGCCGGGCCGGTTTCATCACGTGAACTGGTCCACAGTTTTCAATCGTTCACGCACGCAGCGCTCGAGTGCCTCGCGCAAACGCAGGGCGCGGTTGCGCAGGGCATTCAGCGAGGAACCGAGCTCGGCGGCAAGTCGCTGTCGGGTGCGAATACGCTGCGCGCCATCGGCGCCGTAGTAGGCAAGGATCAACGCGTGCGCCCGCTCGCCAAGCTGGTCGAGACAGCCGCCCAACGCCGTCACGGCCGCCTCGAGGTGGATCGCGTCGGCTTCATCCGGGGCTTGCGTCCAGGTCGGGTCCTGTTCGGCGACGTGCTGGCGGGCGAGGCGCGTGCGCGCTTCGAGCAGGATCATGCGCGCGATGCCGAGTGCATAGCGCTGGGTGTGGTCGACGTCGACACCTTCGTGCAGGCGGCGCGCGAGACGATCGAGCGCGAGATCGGCAAGATCCTCGGCCTCGACCGGCAGATGCAGACGGAAAAACTGGATCAGGCGCTGGCGCAGACGCTCATAGCCGAGTTGCGCCGGCTCGTCGCGACCAAGGCGCGCGAACAGCGCTTCAAACGGCGCGCGCTCCGATGAGACCACCCCGCTCACCGCCAGTCGCCCTGCAGGACGAAGCCCGCCCAGTAGAACGGCGCCTGCCAGCGTGGATCGCTGCTGATCTCACGCTGTGCACCGGCTAGCGCCTGCGCGGGCGCTTCGTGGCGTTCGAGCAGGCCGCGGTAAAACGCCTGCATCAAGGCTGCGCTGGCGCGGTCGTCGACTGGCCACAGGCTGGCGACGACGCGATGCGCGCCGGCGTAGAAGAACGCGCGCGCCAGACTCGATGCGCCCTCGCCGCCAAGGCTGCGACCGAGCGCCGAATCGCACACGCTGAGCACGACCAGCTCGGCCGGCATGTGCAGGTTGTAGATGTCGTTCATGCGCACGAAGCCGTCCTCGGCCTTGCCTTGGGCATCGTAAAGCGACAGCACGATGCCGGACAGTTCCGGGTGATTCGGATTCAGCAGCGCATGCGTGGCGAAATGCACGATGGCGTAGTTCGACCAGTCCGCCGCAAGCGCGGCCTGCCGATTCGCAGCGAAGTCGAGCGCGAGCCACGTGGCGTCGGCTTTCGCCAGCGCGGCGATCGCTTCGGCTTCGCTGCGCGTACTCGGCAGGCGCGCGAGCTCGCTGATGCCGGCTTCGCTCGCGGCGCGCAGCAAGAGCTCGTCAGCCTTGGCGGTCTCCACCTTGACGCGCCCCTGCAGGCGCACGTCATCGGCGCGGAACACCGGATCGGCAAGGATCGCCAGCGCATTCGATGCCTGCGTCGAATGCGGCAGCGCGCGCAGACTGCGCAGGCTGCCGAGAGACGGCAGATAGGCAAAGATGTGCGGCGCGGCGGACGCCGTGCCGTCCTGCGCAGGCGCGTCCTGCAGGATGCGCAACGGCAGCGGCAGCGACTGCAGGTCGCCATCGGCGACGACGACGACCTGGCGTCGCAAATTGACCCTCGCGGCGGCTGGCACTATTTGCTCGGCCAGCGTCTGCGCGAGTGCACGCACGGCGTCACTGTCGCGCGCGTCGCGCGTGGCCAGCTGTTCGATCGATGTCGTGCCAGTGACTGCCGCGCGCGCGATGAGCTTCTCACGCAAGGCGGCCACCGCCTGCTCGATCTGCGCACGCGGCGGCAACGTGTACGCCTGCAGCGCATCGCGCGTGATCACCCACAGATAGCTGCGCCGCTCGCCGAGCCAGTATTCGAGCACGCTGACGTCGCCGTCGAGCAGCTGCTGCTGGATTTCGTCAATCCGCAGTGGCGTCGGATGGGTCAGATCGGCGTAGCGCGGGTTCGCTGCACGGATGCGTCCGCGTGCTTCGTCGAGCTGTCGTGTGGCTTCGTCGATGCCGCTCTGCAACGTCGCGCGGGCCGCGGCGTCGTCCTGCGTCTGACCATGACGATAAGCCAGAGCATGCAGCCGGTCCGCCGCGGCGTGCGCCGCGGTCAGCAAGGCCGGATCGATGTCCTTGTCGAGCGGGGTCGCGCGTTCGGTCAACTGATCCTGCAGCACGCGTGCTCGCGCGCGCTCGGCGGCAATCAGTGCGGTCGCGGCATAGGCGTGACCGGGCTGGCGCGCCTCGAGCTGCATCAGGATGTCGACATACAGTTCGTAGTACGCACGCATGGTGCCGAAGTAGCTCGTGCGCAGGTCCGGTGCGTTGATCCGCGCGCGCTCCGATTCAATCGCAGTGATTGCGCGCTCAATGTCGCGCTTCGCTGCTTCGAGGTCGCCGGCCTGCGCCGCGAGTCGCGCCAGACTCGCACTGGCGACCGTCTGCCAGGGCTGGTTCGCGGCCTGCCGCGCCAGCGTGCGCGAGCGTCGATAATGCTGTCGGGCCGCGTCGAAGTGGCTCTGCCGGCTTTCCAGGTCGCCGAGCATCGACTCGACCACGGCCTCGTTGACCAGGCCATGCGTGCGATGAAGTTCGCCCTGCGCGGCCTCGAGCAGCGCGCGCGCCGCAGGCCAGTCGCCCGACGCCATCGCACAGCGGCCGAGTCCGCGCAGGGCCTCGGCATGCTGGCGCAGCAACTGATGATCTTGCGCGATGTCGAGCGCGCGCCGGTAGGCAACCGCCGCTTCCTGCGACCTGCCGTCGTCGGACAAGGTGTCGCCTTCGTTCGCCGCGATTTCGGCCAGGCAGGACCAGCAATCGGCGGCGGTCGCTGCTGCTTCGGCCTTGGCGTAGGCGCGGCCGGCTTCGCCGACCTCGCCGAGCTGGCTGTAGGCGACGCCGAGATTGACCCAGGCAACCGCCTCGGCCATCGGATTCGGCGTCGCGCGCAGCTCGTCCAAGGTGCGCTGGTAGGCCTCGATCGCGGCGGCGTACTCGCCGCGCGCGTTGTACTGGAATGCGATATCGCCACGAGTCAGCAGCTGCAGCCTGCGATCGCCGACCGCTTCAGCCAGTTTCAGCGCGGACAGCGTGGTGACCAGCGCTTTTTCAGACGCGCCTGATTCGGCATACGCGAGTCCGAGATTGCGCAGCGCCACGGCCTGGTTCGCCTCGTCGCCGGTCTGCCGGAACAAGGCGACCGCACGCTCGGTCGCGTCGACGCCGGCGGCAAATTCACCCTGATTGATATGCGCACTGCCGAGCAGGCGCTCGGCCAGCGCTTGTTCGGCAAGGTCGCCGACACAGTGTTGCTGCAGCGCCGTCTGCGCCGCCGCACGCTGGCCTGCCGCGTCGCCAGCCTCGTGGCGGAATCCGCTGAGCGCCACATAGGCGTCGCGCAGCAGGCACTCGTCCTTGCCGCGTTGCGCCTGCAGGAGCGATTCCTGATACGCCGCCTGCGTCTGTGCCGCATTGGCGCCGTCGGCGTGACGCAGCGCTTCGGCGCGCGCCAGCGCGCTCGTCGCGCTGGCGCGGGCGCGATCGACTGCACTCGCCGCATGCGCCGGTCCTCGCGTGAAACCGTAGGCGGCCGCGCTATCCTGCTTCGTCGCGGCGACATCGACGCTCCAGACGGTCTTCGTATCGGCCCTGAGAACGGCGCGAAGCGTCGCGCCGCGCCCAGCCTCGGTCTGGCGCGCCAGGGTCGACGCGCCGGCGGCGGTCCAGCGCAGCTCGAGACCGACATCGCCGGTTTGGTGCAGGCTGAGTTCGACGGCGTCGCCGGCGTCTAGTTCGACGCGATAGTGCTGCGTCTGACCCGCTGCGAGCAGTTCGGTACGCGTCATTGCGGCATCGGCGGCGATCTCATCGGCCAGCAGTGGGCGGCACAGCGCGAACAGGATCGCGAACGCCATCCGCCCGGCCGCGCGCGCGCGGCATCGCCTCGCTTTTCGTCCCGCTGTGCATTTCATCGCGTGCCGAGCCCCCTGCCCGAACCTCGCCGGCGACCCCATCGTGTCGTGCGGTCGAAGACGGCCCAAGCATAATCCACCCACGCGTCGGCGAAGATGGCGCACGTTGCTGCTCAGCGCTGCTTTGCAACGACTTCGCGCGGGTGACAGCGCGCCGCAGAGCGAAGCGCAGCATGGCGCGTACAATGTCACGCCTTTCCGCTACCGCTGCCCCCACTTCGATGGCCTACCCGCTCATCCGTCCTCGCCGCATGCGTCGCGACGCGTTCTCGCGCGCGCTGATGCGCGAAACCGATCTGACTCCGTCCGACCTCATCCTGCCGCTGTTCGTGCGCGAAGGCGACAACGTGCGCGAGCCGGTGCCGTCGATGCCGGGCGTCGATCGCCTGTCGATCGATCAGGTGCTATGCGTCGCCGATGAAGCGCAACAACTCGGCGTTCCGGCGCTCGCTCTGTTTCCGGTCACGCCGCCCGAAGCGAAGAGTCTCGATGCCCGTGAGGCGTGGAATGCCGACGGCCTCGTCCAGCGCGCGGTGCGGGCGCTGAAGAAAACCTTTCCCGATCTCGGCGTGATCACCGACGTCGCGCTCGATCCCTTCACGACGCACGGCCAGGACGGGCTCATCGACGAGCACGGTTATGTCGTCAACGATGCCACCGTCGAAGCGCTGGCCAAGCAGGCGGTTTCGCATGCGCAAGCCGGCGCCGACATCGTCGCGCCGTCGGACATGATGGACGGCCGCGTCGGCGCAATCCGACGCGCGCTCGAAGCAGCAGGCCTGGTCCACACGCGCATCCTTGCTTACTCGGCAAAGTACGCCTCGGCGTTCTACGGCCCATTCCGCGATGCGGTCGGCTCGGCCGGGAATCTGGGAAAAGGCAACAAGTACACCTACCAGATGGACCCGGCCAATTCAGACGAGGCCTTGCGCGAAGTCGCGCTCGATCTCGACGAAGGCGCCGACATGGTGATGGTCAAGCCGGCGTTGCCTTATCTGGACATCGTACGCCGCGTGAAGGAACGTTTCGGCGTGCCGACGTTCGCCTACCAGGTCAGCGGCGAGTACGCGATGCTGAAGGCGGCGATCCAGAACGGCTGGCTCGATGAGCGCCTGTGCGTGATCGAGTCGCTGACCAGCATCCGCCGCGCCGGCGCCGACGCGGTGCTGACGTATTTCGCGCTGGATGCGGCGCGCTGGCTGCGCGAGCGAACCTAGTTGTCGGCGAGATCGAAACTGGGTCGCACGGACATCGTTCCCTCTCGCCCAACGGCTCCATGGTTAGGGGGAGAGGGCAGGGTGGGGTCGAGGAGCCATCGAGCGAATGCGCCGACGACTCGGTACGAAGCAACATGCGAAGCACGAGACCGCTTGCAATGATCGCCCCGACCTCTGATTCCGAAGCAACCCCCGCGCCCTCACCCCAATCCTCTGCCCCGACGAAGTCGGCGCAGAGGGAGTCCGGTCTCTGACGCATGTCCCCCCGCTACGCCGTCTTCGGCCAACCCATCGCACACTCACTGTCGCCGCGCATCCACGCGCTGTTCGGCACGCAGCTCGGCATCGCGATCGACTATCGCGCGATCGAAGCCGGCCGCGGCGAATTCGCTGATCGCGTCGAAGCGTTCGCCCACGATAGTGGCCGCGGCGCGAACGTGACCCTGCCGCTGAAGGAAGACGCACTTGCGCTCTGCGCGGACTTGAGCGAACGCGCGCGCCGCGCCGGCAGTGTCAACACCTTGATCCGCGACGGCGAGCGCTGGTGCGGCGACAGCACCGACGGCATCGGTCTGCTGCGCGACCTGCGCGAGCGCCGGGCCTGCGATCCGCACGACCTGCGCGTGTTGCTGCTTGGTGCCGGCGGCGCCGCACGCGCGGCCGCGTTCGCGCTGGCCGACGCCGGCGTGCGCGAACTGGTGATCGCCAATCGCACGCTGAAGCGCGCCGAGGCGCTGGCGACGGCGATCGGCGATGCTGCGCACGTCGGAGTGCGCGCATGGAGCACGCTGGCAAGCGCGCGACCGTTCGATCTGATCGTCAATGCAACCGCGGCGGGCCACGCGAATGCCGCGCTCGACGTGCCGCGCACGCTGCTGGACGAACAGACGCTGTGCTACGACCTCTCTTACGGCAAGGCCGCGTGCGCGTTCCTCGACGGTGCGCGCAAATCGGAGGCGACGCGGCTCAGCGATGGGCTCGGCATGCTGGTCGAGCAGGCGGCCGAATCGTTTTTTCTGTGGCATGGCGTGCGTCCGGATACCGCAGCGGTCTACGCCGAATTGCGCGACTCGCCGACAGCACCGGCAGCGAGCTGACGATGGACTGCCGCAGCGGCTGCGGTGCGTGTTGCATCGCGCCTTCGATCTCGTCGCCGATTCCGGGGATGCCGAGGGGTAAACCCGCCGGCGTGCGCTGCGTACAGCTTGTCGACGGCTACCGCTGCGCAATTTTCGGGAGGCCGGAGCGGCCGGAGGTCTGCCGCAATCTGCGTCCTTCGCCATCGATGTGCGGCAATAATCGCGAAGAGGCCATGGCCCAGCTCGAATCCTTGGAGCGCGCGACGCAACCTGAGGTTTCTTAGCCATCCATTAGTCAACGTTCGCCAGAAACTGCACCCCACGTCGTGCAGAAGCCAAACCTGCGCATACGAACCCTGCCAGCCATTCTCTTTCGATCCAAACAACTCTGAGAGCGATGTCGGAAGATCGCCTACGTCCTTTGTATGACCATCGATCCGTTCTTCGAATGCAGGTTCGCCACTCGCCGATCCGCCATACAAGCGCCAAAGCTGCCGCGGGAATCGCCAGCCAAGGAAGCCGCCACGTGATTTTTCGCTTGGGTGCGTTTCCGTCGCTCGTCAGATGCCCTCGGCCCGACCGCTGGCTTGGCTTCAGCCCATCACCGACAACGCCGGTTCACTGTGCTCAAGTGACGTATTGGTCTTTTAATTTCACATACTGCCGCGCCGAGTAATACAACCGCTCGATCTCCTCCTCCGTCAGCCGCCGCGCCATCTTCGCCGGGCTGCCGAGCCAGAGTTCTCCTTCGCCGACGATCTTGCCAGGTGCGACCAGCGCGCCGGCGCCGATCATGCTGTGCTTCCTGACAAGGGCGCCGTCGAGCACGGTCGCGTGCATGCCGATCAGGCAGGCGTCCTCGATCGTGCAGGCGTGCAGGATCGCGCCGTGGCCGACGGTGACGTCGGCGCCGATCAGCAGCGGGAAGCCGCCGGGCGAGTACGGCCCGTCGTGGGTAACGTGCAGCACGGCGCCGTCCTGGATGTTCGTTCGCGCACCGATGCGGATGTAGTGGACATCGCCGCGCGCGACCGCGCACGGCCAGAACGACGCGTCTTCGCCGATCTCGACGTCGCCGATGACGTGCGCGGCCGGGTCGATGTAGGCGCTGCCGGCGATGCGCGGGTGAATGGTCTGGTAGGCGCGGATAGTCATGGGATTGGGGTCGAGGGTTGCTTGCACAAAGCCTAACATCGGCGGCGCGGCGGTCCGGCGCTTCTTGATTTCGCCGCGCCGGTACTCCAACTTTGCCAGTCATTCCATTGATCGACGTGCCCGATGAACGATTCCAACCCGCTGCTCGAAACCACCGGCCTGCCACGCTTCTCGGCGATCAAGCCCCAGCATGTCGAACCCGCTGTCGATGCCGTTCTGGCCGACTACCGCCAACGCATCGACGCGCTGCTCGCGAGCGATGCACCGCGTGATTTCGCCAGCGTGCTGCTGCTCGGCGAGGAACTCGAGGATCGCCTGAATCACACCTGGTCGCCGGTGTCGCACCTGCATGGCGTCGCTGACAATGAGGCGCTGCGCAAGGCCTACGCGGCGGCGCAGGAAAAGATCGTCGAGCATTCGAGCGAACTCGGCCAGAACCGCGAGCTGTATGCCGCGGTCAAGGCCGTCGACGACGCGCCGGCGACCGGCGCGCTACCGCGCGCCGCGCGCACGCTGATCGAACACGAACTGCGCGACTTCCGCATGTCCGGCGTCGCGCTGGAAGAACCTGCGCGCTCGCGCTTTCGCGAGATGGCGAGCGAGCTGGCGAATCTGTCGACCGAGTTCGAGAACGCAGTGCTCGATGCGACCGATGCCTGGAGCGAGACTTTGACCGACGCGGCGCAGCTGGCCGGCATTCCCGAATCCGGTCGCGCGGTGCTGCACGCGTATGCGCAGGAGAAGAAGGTCGACGGCTGGCTCGTCACGCTGAAGCAACCGAGCGTGCAGGCGGTGCTGACCTACGCCGATGACCGTAGCCTGCGCGAGCGCGTCTACCGCGCCTATCAAACACGTGCGTCCGACCAGGGTCCGAATGCCGGAGAGTTCGACAATTCCGCACGCATCGAGAAGATCCTTGCGCTGCGCCACGAAGGCGCGCGCATGCTCGGCTTCGCTGATGCGGCGGAGGACTCGCTGGCAACCAAGATGGCGCCGTCGCCGGACGCGGTGTTCGCGTTCCTGCGTGACCTCGCCGCGCGCGCGAAGCCGGTCGCGCAACGCGAACTCGTGGAACTGCGCGAATTTGCCGCGCGCGACCTCGGCATCGCCGATCTGCAGCCGTGGGATGTCGGCTACGCGTCCGAGAAATTGCGCGAGCGCAAGTACGCCTTGAACGAGGAAGAACTGAA
>JBDTYM010000026.1:0-44711 GCA_040005635.1 Dokdonella sp.
CCGCCGAGTTTGCGGTCGATTACGCGGACGCGCTAGCCGCGCATGCACGCGCCGACGAGGCGAAGGCGTTCATAGCACCCTACATCCCCGTCCTCGACACGGCGTTGGTTGCCGATGCGCCCGCGCGGCGTGCGCTCGCACGCTGGCGTTAGCTGTGCTCTGCAGTCGGATCTTTGCGCACGCAGCAAAAAGCCCGGTCTGCTTGCGCAGACCGGGCCGGTCCCGGCATCCGTGCCCTGTGGCTCCCGTTGGAGTCGGTTCCTACGCGCGCAGGGCGCGTCGATTCATCAGAAGCGGTATTCGGCGCTGACCGAAACCAGATTCGGATCAAGCTTGAGGTTTTGCTTGTCAGTCTTGTAGTAGTCGTAGTTGAGGCCGACGCTGAAATTGTTGCTGAAGTCGTAGCCGATACCCGCACCGGCGTAATAGCTGTTGCTGTGGTCGTCGACGAAGCGGGCCGTATCGCCGTTGAGGTAGCTGCCCTTCACGTCGGCGCGGAAAAGACCCGCGCGGCCGCTGACGTACCAGTTGTTGGTGACGTTGTAGTGGCCGTTGACACCGAGGTTCCAGCCCTTGACCTCGGCCTTGCCGAGCAGACCGTTGCCGCGGAACGAATCCTTGGCGGCGAACTCACCGAGGTCGGCATAGCCGCCCTCGACGCCGAGCAGCAGGTTCGGCGCAACCGCCCAGCGGTAGCCGCCGTTGATGCTGTAACCGGTGTCGTCGTCGTCGTAGATCCCCTTGCTCAGGTTCGTCTGACCGACGTTGCCGTTGATGAAGAAGCCGCTGTTGTCGGCGGCGTGACTTGTGACGGGGAGCGCGGCAAGGCCGGCAGTAGCCAGGGCAATGGCAAGAATTGTATTTTTCATGATTTTCTACTCCAACTCTCTATGGATAAAGGGAATTCTGTAGCGACACTTCCTGTGCCGAACTTCGACTTTCACCTGCGCCTTCGGTTCGTTTTCCTTGGCGGCGCGCTTAAAGTGGGATTCAGGCCGACAATTTCAATACTGGCCAGTTTATAAATTGTTCAGATAGCTGAATTTGGCGGCCGCAGCGCGAAAGTGCCTTGATTGGAACCCGCGCGACGTTCGCGCATGCGAGCGCCGCTCATCGCTTGACAGGATGGTTTACAGACGTAATCATAAGGCATCGATTACACGGGTAAACGGTCATGCGCATCAGCGAGGCGGAAAGTCACGTGATGGAGGTGCTGTGGCGGCGGCATACTCCGCAAAGCGCCGAGGATGTCTGCGTCGCGCTCGCCGGGCAGCAGGACTGGCAGGAAGCAACCGTCAAGACCCTTTTGAACCGGCTTCTGAAGAAACGCGCGATCGCCGCCGAACGCGACGGTCGACGTTACCTGTATCGGCCGCTGATCAAGCGCGCCGACTACGTGCACACCGAAAGCAAGAGCCTGCTCGACCGTCTGTACGGCGGTCGCGTTTCGGCGTTGGTGGTGCATTTCTCGCAACGCATGAAGCTGACGAAGAAGGATATCGCCGAGCTGCGTGCCTTGATGGAGGAACTCGATCGTGAGCGCTGATGTGTTCGGCGGTTTAGCCACGATGACATGGGCCGGCTCGCTCGCGATTCTCGGTGTGCTCACGTTGCGTGCATCGATCCGGCGCTGGTTCGGGGCGCAAGTCGCCTACGCGATCTGGATCGCCGTGCCGTTGGTCGTTTCAGTCACGCTGCTGCCGGCGCCGGCGCAGCCGATCGTCACCTTCGTGCGTATCGCGCGCGTCGACACGCTGGCGCGAGGGGTCGCGCAAGGCGCCAACGCTGCATTTGATCTGCGTTCATGGCTGCTGGCTGCGTGGCTGCTCGGCGTGTTGCTCGCGGCGGCGTGGTTCGTCATGCAACAGCGCCGCTATCTGCGCAGCCTCGGTCATCTGCGTGCGGCTGACGACGATATCCACGTCGCGCAATCGGAGTTCGATGTCGACGGGCCCGCGCTGGTCGGCGCCTGGCGTCCTCGCATCGTGCTGCCGGCCGATTTCGAACTGCGCTACAGCGCCGGCGAACGCGAACTGATCCTCGCGCACGAGCGTGTGCACCTGAAGCGCGGCGACGCGCGCATCAATGCCCTGGTGGTCGCCATTCGCTGCCTCAACTGGTTCAACCCGCTCGTGCACCTGGCCGCCGCGAAGTTCCAATTCGATCAGGAACTCGCCTGCGACGCCGCAGTGATCGCCCGCTTTCCGGAAGCGCGCCGGCCCTACGCCGACGCGATGTTGAAGGTGCAGTTGGCCGGTCAGCCGCAGCACGAGCTGCGGTTACCGGCCGGCTGTCGCTGGCCGTCCGGCCATCCCCTCAAGGAGAGAATCCTCATGTTGAAGCAGCCTCTACCCACGCGCCCGCGCCGCGCAGGCGGCGCCGCGCTGGTCGCGATACTCGGATGTTGCGGCGCCTATGCCGCCTGGGCCGCACAGTCGCCAAGGCCTGGTCCGGTCGTGGCGGCGCTGCGTCAGCAGGTCGATGCGCGGCTCGCGATCGGCGTCGGCGATGCGGCGAAGAAGGTCGTGCGGCTGGTCAATCCGGTGGGCGAGCGATTTTCGGTGAGGAGCGACGATCCAGCGCAGCCTTGGGAAGCGGAGTTCAGAGCGCGTCCCGTCGAAGGTCGCCGCATTGAACTCGCAGGCACGATTCGCGAGGGAGGCAGGCTGCTTGGCAGCCCCGTCATCGTGGTCGAATCGGGGCGCCAGGGTGCGCTCGAACTCGGCGCGCCCGATGCACGCCGCGCGTATCGCATCGAAGCGACGCTGGAACTGCGCGACGCGAGCTGGAAGCCGGAAGTGCCACCGCCACCGCCACCGCCACCTCCGATTCCGCCGCCCCTCCCGAGCCCTCCGCTGCCGGAACCACCGCTGCCGGAATCATCTGCGAAGGACGTCGTCCCCGCCAGCGAGGACGTCAGCTTCCGCGAGAGTTTCCCGCCGCTGTATCCTCAAGCCGCGATCGATGCACGTCAGTCCGGTGAGATCACGATGCGGGTACTCGTCGACGAGCAAGGGAGGCCGGTGTCGGCTGACGTGTTCAAGGCTGAGCCGGCCCAAGCGAAAGAGGTATTCGCCGCAAGTTCGATCGCGGCCGTCATGCGCTGGCGTTTCAATCCAGCACAGCGCAGCGGGCGACCGACCGCTGGCTACGTGCTAGTGCCGATCACCTTCCGCATCGACGGATGACCTGGAAGTCGGCAAGTACGTCTGGCCAGCCTTGCTGAATCGATTGGCCCTTCGCAACCGGCCCTGTGCGCGCGCCGCACGGGGCCGCTAGAATGCGCGCCCCGCATTCCGCTTTGTGTCGAAGGAGCTTGTTCATGGCTGTGAAAGTCGCGATCAATGGCTATGGCCGCATCGGCCGCAACGTGCTGCGCGCGCTGTACGAAAGCAGGCGCAACGGCGAGATACAGATCGTCGCGGTCAACGATCTCGGCGATGCCGAGACGAACGCGCACCTGACCCAGTACGACACCGCGCACGGAAAATTTCCTGGCGAAGTCGGTGTCGAAGGCGGCGATCTCGTCGTCAACGGCGACCGCATCAAGGTCTGCGCGGAGCGTGATCCTTCCAAACTGCCGTGGCGCGATCTCGGTATCGACATCGTGCTCGAGTCCACCGGTTTCTTCACCAGCAAGGCGAAGGCGAGCGCACATATTTCGGCCGGCGCGAAGAAGGTCATCATTTCGGCGCCAGGTGACAAGGACGTCGACGGCACGTTCGTGTACGGCGTCAACCACGACAAGATCAAGAGCAGCGACCAGGTCATCTCGAACGCGTCCTGCACCACGAATTGTCTCGCGCCGCTGGCCAAGGTGCTGCACGAGGCGATCGGCATCCAGCACGGCCTGATGACGACGATCCACGCGTACACCAACGACCAGGTGCTGACCGACGTCTATCACTCGGATCTGCGCCGCGCGCGGTCCGCCACGCACAGCCAGATTCCGACCAAGACGGGCGCGGCCGCGTCGGTCGGCCTGGTGCTGCCGGAGCTCAACGGCAGGCTCGACGGCTTCTCGATGCGCGTACCGACGATCAACGTGTCCGTGGTCGACCTCACCTTCGTCGCGCAGCGCGCGACAAGCAAGGACGAGATCGATGCTGTCGTGAAGGCCGCCAGCGAAGGCGGCATGAAAGGCATCGTCGGCATCAACAAGAAACCGCTCGTGTCGATCGACTTCAACCATAACCCACTGTCGTCGATCTACGACGCGACGCAGACACGCGTGATGGAAGGCACCTTGGTCAAGGTGCTGTCCTGGTACGACAACGAGTGGGGCTTCTCGAACCGCATGCTCGACATGACGCTGGCGTTCGCAAAGGCGTAAGCGCGCTCCATCGGAAGTGCGGCCATGGATGGCCGCGTTGGAGTCCGGCGCCGCGTGAGTCGGCCGCACCATTGCCGTTTCCAGGTCTTGGCAATCACGCAAGATTGCACGGGAACACCCGCCGATGCTGCATACGTTCGCCGTCGCCAATTATCGTTCGCTGCGTGACCTGAAACTCGCGTTGAGTCCCCTGACGGTCATCACCGGCGCGAACGGCTGCGGCAAGTCAAACCTGTATCGCGCACTGCGCCTGCTCGCGCAGGCGGCGGACGGACGCCTCGCCGAAGCACTGGCGCTCGAAGGGGGCATCCCGTCCGTGCAATGGGCTGGACCTGAGAATATCCGCGGACAGGTCAAGCGCGGCGGACCGATCCAGGGCACGGCGAGAAAGACTCCGCTGCGCGTGTGTTTCGGATTCGCGGCGGAGGACGTCGCCTACGAGATTGCGCTCGGCTTGCCGAAACCGTCGTCGTCGCGCTTTGCCTTCGATCCCGAGATCAAGACCGAAACGGTGTGGCAGAAGCCGCCACGGCGTCCGTCGAACATCTGGCTCGAACGCGAAGCGATGCATGTGCGTGCACGCGCGTCGGACGGCACATGGAGTCACGTGCAGTTCGCGCCCGCTGCGAACCGCTCCGTGCTGACCGAGCTCGGCGAGCCCGAACGCTTTCCCGAACTGTTCGCATTGCGCGAACGCCTGCGCGGCTGGCGCTTCTATGACGGCTTTCGAACCGATGTGGAAAGCCCGCTGCGACAGCCGCGCATCAGTGTGCAGACCGGTGTATTGGCACATGATGGCCGCGATCTCGCGGCGGCGTTGCAGACGATCCTCGAGATCGGTGACTCGCCGGCGCTGCACGCGGCAATTGAAGACGCGTTCCCGAGATCGACGCTGACGGTCCTCGATGCAGGCACTGCGCGCCTGCAAGTGGGTCTCGGCGTCGAAGGACTGCTGCGACCGCTCAGCGCGGCCGAACTGTCCGACGGCACCCTGCGTTATCTGTGCCTGCTCGCTGCTTTGATGAGTCCACGGCCGCCGGAGCTGCTGGTGCTGAACGAACCTGAGCAAAGCCTGCACCCGGATCTGCTGCAGCCACTCGCGCGCCAGATCGCGTCGGCCGCGACGCGCAGCCAGGTGTGGGTGATCAGCCATGCGCGCGCGCTGGTCGAGGCGCTCGAGGACATCGGCGGCGCGGCGGCGGTCGAGCTCGTGCGTGAATCGGGTGAAACGCGCATTGCTGGCCAGGACCTGCTCGATGAGCCTGTCTGGCCTTGATCGGCGCACTGTGAAGATTGGTAAATATCGTGCGGATGACAGCTTGGCGTAAGCGTATCGTGATGCGATGACGATGACGGCTGCGCGCGGTTGCAGTCGATGCAGCGGATTGCGCCGATGTGGAATCGCTTCCTCGTTCGATGGCTGGCGGCCCTGATCGCCGTCGGTGCGATGACGCCATTGGCGCATGCCGACGCCGATGATGCAGACCATCGATTACTCAGCGTGCTCGACGCCGACAACCCGACGCCACAGCGGCAGTCGGCATTTGCGTATTTCCAGCAGCGCGCGAACGCCGGCAATACCTATTCGCAGTACGTGGTCGGTTCGCTCTATCGCGCCGGCGAACACTTGCCGCACGGCTTCGTCAAGCGTGATCCGGACGAAGCGGCGCGCTATCTCAGCAACGCAGCCGCCCATGGTTACCTCAGTGCGATGGCCAAGATGGCCGAACTCGAACTGGAACGCGGCCACCCGCTCGACGCGATGCTGTGGGCGCAGCTCTACGGTCACTACACCGGCGCGCAGAAGCAGGCGAAAGGCGCTCGCAACAAGGCCAACGACTATATCGCCGACCTGCTGCACCGCATCTACGATCGTTTCGACGAGGCGAAAATGACCGAGGTCGACAACGATCTCAATACCTTCGTGGCCGTGCATGACGCGGACGTTCGCGCCGGAATCAAGGCCAACCGCCAGCGCTACGCCGGCGGCATCGGCAAGACCAAGGTGCTTGACCTAAAATTCAAGGCGCCGCCGACTGATCTCGCGCGCTCGCGCGTCGACACCCTGGCGGACTATCTGGTCGCCTTCTCCGCCGATGGCAGCGCGCGGCAGGCGTGGCTGCTCGACGCGGTGCCCGACATGCGCGTCGGCGTGGAACTAAAGACCATCGCCATGAGCATGCGCGTCAACGCCGACCCGGCGGCGACCGAAACACGCTATGCGTTGCTGCCGGTACGGCTCACCTATCGCAGCTACTCGCTGCGTGCCAACCCGTGATGTTCGCCGGCATCGTTGTCAAGCCGTCGTCACCTCGCGGTAGTCCCTGCGCAGCAAGCCGTACAGCGCGGTGTCCTGCACGCCGCCACCGACGCGCCAGCGTTCGCGCAGCGTGCCTTCGCGCTGGAAGCCGGCGCGCTCGACCAGTCGACATGAGGCGATATTCTGCGGATCGATGTCGGCCTCGATGCGGTTGAGGCCGAGCGTGCCGAAGGCGTAGTCGATCGCCAGGCGCAGCATCTCGCTGGCGTAGCCGCGGCCCCAGAGTTCGGGGGTCAGCGAGTAGCCAATCACGCAGCGTGCATGTTCGCGACGTATACCGAACAGCGAGCAGGTACCGATCGCGCGATCCTCGCCCGGCAGCGTGGTAACCCATGGATAGAACTCCAGCACCTCGCGTTCGCGAGCGAGCCGTTCGATGTGGTCGATCGCCTGCTGGCGCTCGGTCCACGCCGGGAAACTCCAATAGCGCATCAGGCGCGGGTCGGAATGCAGCGCGAACAGGGCATCGACGTCGTGCGTGGCGAGCGCACGCAAACACACGCGTGTCCCGTGCAACGGCGGGATTGCCGGAAACGGCGCTTCCTTGACGACTCTCAATGGGCGACCAGCAGCGGCAAATCGCTGTGCTGGAACAGATGCCGTGTGGTGCCGCCGAGAACGAGTTCGGTGATGCGTGAGTGGCCCCAAGCGCCCATCACGATGAGATCGCCGCCGAGCGCATGCGTCGTATCGAGCAAGGCCGCACCGCGCTCCTTGCCGCCATTGAACGCGCGGAATTCGGCGTCGATGTGGTGGCGCGCGCACCATGCGCGCAGATCGAATCGCGGCAGATAACGCAGGCCGAAGGGATTCTCGACCGTATCGCCTTCGAGCACGCTGACGCGTTCGGCGCGCGCCAGCAGCGGCAATGCACCACGGATCGCCAGCATCGCTTCGCGACTCTGGTTCCAGGCGATCACGATATGTGTACCAATGGCGGTGGATACGGCTTTTTCCGGCACCACGACGACCGCCGCCGCGGCGCCGAACACCGTGCGCGAGACGACGCCCCAGCCCGTCGGCGCGTCCGGAACCAGCTGCGGTCGCTCGACGACGAGCACGTCGCACCAGCGCGAGGCGTGGCAGAGCGACTCGACGATATCGCCTTGCGATACTTGCCAGTCGCCTTCGACACCGTGCGCGGCGAGCTGAGCCTGCCACTGCGGCGCATGCTTGAGCGCCGCCTGATACATGTGATCGACCTCATTGACGTAGAGCGCGACAGCCTCGGGCGAGGCAAATGCGACCGGCGCCAGTGGTACCACGTGCAGGCCGGTAACCCAGGCGCCGAGGCGACGGGCCAGCGCGAGGCCGACATCGGGGGCCGGCGTCGCGATATCGGTGCGGCGCAGATGGATCACGATATCCGGCGCGGAACCAGCGGAGTTCGTCATGACGTTTCTCCGGAGTGCGGTGGCGACAAGCTTACGGCGATGTGAACGCCGAGTCGCGTGCGGGTGCGGACGAGGCCACGATGCACGACAATTGGCCGTCGGATGAAGAGGAGGCAACGCAATGCGAACGATCGTTTCCGCAGCGGTCACGGCCGTGCTGTTCGCACTGACGGTTGGTGTGCCGGCACAGGCAGCGAAGGAACTCGACTGCAAGATGACATTCTCGCTCGCCGGCTGGTCGGCTTTTTACAAGACCGCCTCAGGCACCGGCACCGTGAGTTGCAGCAATGGGCAGATGCTCGATGTGACGCTCGACGCCAAGGGTGGCGGCCTAACCTTCGGCAAGTCCGAAATCAGCGAAGGGCTGGGCACGTTTTCCGCGGTAACCGATATCGAACAGGTGCTCGGCTCCTACGCGAGCGCCGGAGCGCATGCGGGCGCCGTGAACTCGGCGGAGGCGCAGGCGCTGACGAAGGGGCCGGTGTCGCTGGCGCTGTCGGGCAAGGGGCAGGGCTGGGATCTCGGTGTCTCGTTCGGCAAGTTCACGATCAGCCGGCGCGACGACAAGACGGACGCCTCCGATGACGAGTGAGCCTGGCGCCGAACGTCGCCTGCCGGAATCCGGACCATCCTCGTTCGCCGCAGCATAGAGGCGATCGACGTGGACACCACTGCGATGCCGTCGAGAGGTGATCGGCCGACGCATGAATACGATCTGCGCGAGGAAGTCGCTTCCAGCCTCATCCATGGCTTCGGCGTCGTGTTCAGCATTGTCGGACTTGCAATCCTCGCCGCCGCTGCAGCGCGTGGCGGCGATGCACGCCACCTCGTCAGCGTCTGCATCTACGGCACCACGCTGATCCTGCTCTACACGGCTTCGACGCTATATCACGGCATCGCGCACGAGGGTTCAAAACCGCTGCTGCGCCTGCTCGATCACTCGGCGATCTTCCTGCTGATCGCCGGTACCTATACGCCGTTCACCATGATCAGCCTGCACGGAGTATGGGGCTGGAGTCTGTTCGCGATCGTATGGACGCTGGCGCTGTTTGGCATCGCGCTGGAGATGATGCGTGTGCGCCGTCGTGGCCTGCTCGTCGCCTTGTATCTGGGCATGGGCTGGGTCGGACTGATCGCGATCGAGCCGCTGCGCGCAAAGCTGCCGGCCGGCGGCTTGTGGCTGCTGTTCGGTGGCGGTGTTGCGTATACGCTCGGCGTGCCGTTCTATTTGTGGAAGCGGCTGCCGTTCAATCACGCACTGTGGCACGCCTTCGTTTTGCTCGGCAGCGTATTGCAGTTCTTCGCGGTGCTCTGCTACGTGTTGCCCGCGGCATGAATGCGGCGCCGATCGTGCATAGCGGCGGCTGCCATTGCCGCCGCGTCCGCTTCGAGGTTGATGCGCCGGCCGTCATCGAGGCGCTCGACTGCAACTGCTCGATCTGCCGCATGAGCGGCTTCCTCCATTTGATCGTTCCGGCGACACGCTTCCGCCTGCTCGAGGGCGCGCAGCAGCTGCGCGAATACACGTTCAACACCGGTTCCGCGAAGCATCGCTTCTGCACGCATTGCGGTATCAAGAGTTTCTATATTCCGCGTTCGCACCCGCATGGCATCGACGTCAACGTGCGCTGCCTCGACGCGGCAACTATTGCGCGCATCGACATCGTCGCGTTCGATGATGCGCGTCGCGCGGAAAGCGAGGCGGCGATCGCGCATCTGTCGTCTCGGGCCTGATGCTCAAAGCAGGAACGCGACCGCAAAAATCCCCAGCATCGCGAAACACACGCCTAGCTTGAGTAGAGCGCCGACGACGAAACCGAGCCAGGCGCCGACACCCACGCCGGTCGCCTTGCGCAGCGTGCCACCGGCGACGAGTTCGCCGAGCAGCGCACCGACGAACGGACCGAGCAGCACGCCCGGCAATCCGAAGAAGATCCCGACGAGCGTGCCGAGCGCAGCGCCGATGACCGCACGGCGACTTGCGCCGACACGTCGGGCGCCGAGCATGCCGGCGACGAAATCGACCGCCAGCGCGAGCACCGTCAGCACGCCGAGCACGATCAGAGTCAACGTGCCGACATGCTGGAAGCCATCGGCCCATGCCGCCAGCAGCATGCCGAAAAACACCAGCGGCACGCCAGGCAGCGCCGGCAGGATCGTGCCGGCGAAACCGACCACGATCAGCGCTCCCGCGAGCACGTACCACAGCGTGTGCAGGTCGAGCTGGGACAGGAAAGCTTCCATGTGCCGTTGCCTCCGAAGCGCGCCGGCGTCCCGGCGCGCGCCGCCTTACTGTAACCGACGAGTGGTGCACATCTTCATGCGCGTTCGTCAGCATGACTTCAAAGCTGGACTCCAGGCTCAGACGCGATCGAGGTGAAACTCGATCGGTACCAGTCCCCATGCAGGAACGGCGGCGCCGTCGCGCATGACCGGACGAAAGCGTCCACGCAACACCGCTTCGCGTGCGGCCGCATCGAGCTTACTGTGTCCGGAGCTGCGTTCGATCTCGACCTCGCGCACACTGCCGTCGACGCCGACCAGCACGCGCAGGATGACAGTGCCCTGTTCGCGCGCGCGCACCGAAGCTATGGGATACGCTGGCCGCAGCGCGCCGTTGTAAGCGAGCTGTTGCGCGATACCAGGAGCCGCCGCTGCGGGAGCCTGCGTGATGGCGTCGCCGCGCGGTGTCGATGGTAGCGCCGGCGCCGTCGGCGCCTCGGAAGTCGTCTGCGTGACGCCAGGCATTGGCGTCGTTTCCGCCACGCGTACCGGCGTCGTCGCCTTGTGCGGGTGCAACTGCGGCGGTGGCGGTAACGGCGGTGGAGGTTGCGGCAGCGCTGGCGGCGGCGGATCGCGCAAAACCACGAAGGTTGGACGGGGCACTTCAATCGGGTTGATCCGCGAGGCCGCCCATGGCGCCGTCAACAATGCGATCGCGAGCAGATGCGCCGCGAAGCTGCCGCTCCAGGCGCCGACGCGGCGCCATTCCCAGTGGGTACCCCATTGCAGATGTGCAGTGCTCACGGCGTTCTCCTTCGTTGGAAAGCGCTGCTTGCAACGCAGCGTCGCGATGGCCGGGGTTGTGCTGTCGCAGCATGTAAACGCAGGCGGCGAAGTCGGGAGAAACTCCCGGGCCCTCGGTTATGATCGACGGTCACACGGCTTTCCTGCAGCGAGGTCGGATGCGCCAGCGCGCGATGTTCTTCCAGCGCCATGCCGCCCAGGCAGGCGGCAATGGCGTGCTGCCCTTCCACGCGGCTGTGTCGCGCATCCAGGTTTGTGCTTGCGTGGCCTTGCTGCCGCTGCTGCTCGCCGCCTGCGCCCACTACGAGCCGCGCCCGCTGCCGCCCGAGCAAACCGTGCACGCCTTTGCCGCACGGCGGCTGGATGCACCGCCATTGCGCGAAGCCTTGCACGATGTGTTGCCGGAAGCGGCAGCGGCGTGGCCGCCCGCGAGCTGGAATCGCGCCGACCTGCTCGCGGTTGCACTCGTGCAAAACCCGCAGCTCGCGATCGCGCGCGCAGAGACCCTGGCTGCGCTGGCGAAGGAGGCCAGCGCTGCCGAGACACCGAATCCCGAGCTGACCCTGCAGTCGGAATACGCGCGCGACGAGGCGCATTCGTGGCTGTACGGGCTCGCGTTCGATTTCGTGTTGCGCACGCCAGCGCGTCGACGTCTCGATGTCGGCATCGCGCAGCTCGCTACAGCGAGGGCACGCTGGCAGGTTGTCGAGCAGACGTGGACGGTGCGCCGCGCCGTGACGAGCGCATTGAACGACGCCGAATACGCGAGGCGGCGCGGCGATCTGCTCGAACGTCTCGTCGATGCGCAGCAGCAGCTGGTGGCACTGCAGGAACAGCGCATCAAGGCGGGCGAGGATGCGCCGGGTGAACGCGTCGTCGCGCATTCCGCGCTGCTGGAAATCGAGCAGCAGCGTGCGCAGGCGCACGCCGACGCCACGGCGGCGCAGGCTGCACTCGCCGCCGCGCTCGGAATGCCGCCCGAAGCCATCGACGGGCTTCGACTGGAATGGCCGGATTGGGGCGCGCCGACATCGATCGACGCGGCGACGTTGCAGCACGAACGCGAGCAGGCGCTGTTGTCGCGCGCCGATCTCGCTGCGGCGATTGGAGACTACGCCAGTGCCGAAAAGCAGCTCGAACGCGCGGTCGCGCGGCAGTACCCGGAATTTCATCTCGATCCCGGTTACTACTGGGATCACGGCGTCGCCAAATGGCCGTTCGATATCGCGTTCAGCCCGTCGATCTTCAATCGCAATCAGGGCGAAATCGCCGAGGCGCGCGCAGCGCGTGAAGTGGCCGGCCAGCGCATGCTCGCCGTGCAGGCGGAAATCTACGGCGCGATCGCGGCGGCGACGCGCGCGGAAGCAATCGCGGCGCAAAACGTCGATGCTGCACGGCAGCGTGTCGATGCGGCGAATGAACTGTCGCGCCACGCCGAACTCGGGCTGAAGTTGGGCGCGATCGATCGCGGCGAACGGCTCGGCTCCGACACGATTGCGCTGCATGCCGAACTCGATGCGCTGCAGGCGCGTGCGCAGCACCAGAGCGCACGCAACGCGCTCGAAGACGCTCTGCATGCGCCGCTGTCAGGCCCCGAACTCGCACTGCGTTCCGCGTTGCAGGCCGCCGCACCCACGTTGATTTCCAGCAAGGCGAATCCGCCATGAAACGATTTCGAGGCGCCTGCATCGCAGTCGCGTTCGCGGCACTCGCGTTCGCCGCGTTTGCGCAGGATGACGATGACGACGACAAGGCCGCGGCCAAGCCGGGAGCGCCGGCGCAGGCGCCCGCGCAACCCGCGTTGGACAAGGAGCAGCAAGGCGCGGTCGGCATCGTCGTGGCGCATCCGCAGAACGCGAAGCCGGCGCAGACGATTGCTGCGTACGGGCAGGTGCTCGATCCGGCCGCGTTGGTTGCCGACGCCGGACAGCTCGACGCGGCGCGTGCGGCCGAGCGCGCGGCGAACGCGGACGTCACCCGCCTGCAGGCGCTCTATCGCGGCGAGGCAGGCGCTTCCCTGAAGGTATTGCAGGCTGCGCAGGCCGAGCAGGTGCACGCCCATGTGCAGGCGGATACGGCGGCCGCTACCTTCGCGACGCGCTGGGGCGCACTGGCGAAAATGCCATCCGCGCAGCGACAGGCGTTGATCGACGAGGTCGCCGCGGGCAAGCGACTGCTGGTACGCGCGGACCTGCTCGGCCGGCGCAGCCTCGGCGAATTGCCGACCGGCGCGCGGCTCGATGTCGATGGCATGACCGTGCCGGCGCGTGTGCTCGGCGCGCTGCCGCAGGCCGCCGCCGATCTGCAGAGTGTCGGCGTGTTGCTGCAGGTCGATGCCGCGCCGACCGGCTTCGGTGCCGGCGCGCGCGTGCCGGTCACGCTGGAAGGCGCCGCGCGCGTCGGCGTGCTGATACCGGCCAGTGCGCTGATCTACGCCGAGGATGGCAGTCACGTCTACAAGCAGCTCGAGGCGAAGACCGCCGACGGCAAGTTGCAGTACGCCGCCGCGAAAGTATTTCTGCTGCAGCCGCAGGGCGATGCATGGCTGGTCGGCGGCATCGACGACGACGATTGGATCGTCGTACACGGCGCCGGCGTGCTGTGGTCGCTGCAGGGTGTCGGCGCCGGAGCGGTCGATGATGACGACGACTGAGGGAGCGCACTGAATGCTCGCCGCCATCGTCCGCGCCTCGCTCGCCAACCCGCGCATCCTGACTGCGCTGTCGCTGCTGATTGCCGTGCTCGGCGCGGCGGCGCTGTTCACCGTACGCTTCGATGTATTCCCGGATTTTGCGCCACCGCACGTGCTGGTGCAGACCGAGGCGCCCGGTCTCGACGCCGCGCAGGTCGAGGCGCTGGTCACGCGGCCGCTTGAAGGACTGTTGGCAGGCACCGAGGACGTCAAGACCGTGCGCTCGACCTCGAGCCAGGGCCTGTCCGCGATCCAGGTCGTGTTCGACCGCGGCGGCGATCCGTACCGGCGCCGCCAGGTGGTGACCGAACGACTTGCCGAGTCAGCTGGCCTGCTGCCCGACGGCGTGCGACCGCCGCAGCTGTCGCCGCTGTCGTCGTCGATGGAGTACCTGGTCCACTTCGGCTTCACCAGCAAAACGCTGTCGCCGCTGGAGCTGCGCGATGTCGTGCAGTGGACGGTCAAGCCGCAGATCCTCGCGGTGCCGGGCGTCGCGCAGGCGCAGTTGTTCGGCGGCGAATCGCGCGAGCGGCAGATCCTGGTTGATCCGCTGAAACTGGTCGCGGCCGGCGTTTCACTCGATGACGTCGCCAGCGCGGCACGGCGCGCGACGCAATTGATCGGCGGCGGCTACCTGGAGACCGCAACACAGCGCATCGTCTTGCAGGCACAGGCGTCAGGCACGACACCCGAGGCGATGGCCGCCGCAGTCGTGACCACGCGCGGCGGCGTGCCGGTGCGCCTCGGTGATGTCGCCACCATCCGCGATGGTGCCGAGCCGCGTTTCGGCGGCGCGATGATCGGCGCCGAGCCTGGCATTCTCGTCGAGACGTCGACGCAGTACGGCGCGAACACGCTCGACGTCAGCCGCGCTCTGGAAGCGCGCCTCGATGCGCTGGTGCCGGCATTGCTGAAGCAAGGCGTCGAATATCATCCGGCCTTGCTGCGGCCGGCCAGTTTCATCGAGAGCGCGATCGAGAAATTGCGCAACTCGCTGCTGATCGGCGCGGTGCTGGTGGTCACCCTGCTGTTGATCACGCTGCGCGACTGGCGCGGCGCACTGGTCTCGTTCTCGGCGATTCCGCTGTCGCTGCTGACGACCGTGTGGATCCTAGAGAACTTCGGACTGAGCCTCAACACGATGACGCTCGGTGGCCTCGTCGTCGCGCTCGGCGTCGTCGTCGACGACGCCGTCATCGATGTCGAGAACATTCTGCGCCGACGTCGACTGGCCGGTCCCGATGCCGACATCGGTGCATTGTTCACGGCGGCGTCGCTGGAAGTGCGCCGGCCGGTGTTCTACGCGACGATGGCGGTGGCGGTCGCGTTTCTGCCGATCCTGATGATGACCGGTATCCAGGGGGCATTTTTCCGGCCGCTCTCGATCGCGTTCCTGCTCGCGGTCGGCATCTCGCTGCTGGTCGCGATGAGTGCGACGCCGGCGTTGTGCGCGATCGTGATGCGCGATCATCAGCCGCACGAGGAGGCGCGCTTCCTGCAGCGCTTCAAACGTTTCCAGCAGCGCGCGATCGAACGCCTGTACCGATCGCCGCGTCTGGTCTGGGCCGCGTTGATCCTCACCGGCGTCGCCGGCATCGTGCTGCTGCCGCTGCTCGGCGCGCGCCTGTTGCCTGATTTCCGCGAAAACTATCTGATCGCGCATGCTTCGCTGCGGCCCGGCATTTCGATCGAGGAGACCTTGCGCATCGGCGAAAGCATCTCCGAGCGGCTCGTGAAGATCGCCGGGGTGAAAAGCGTCGCCGAGCAGATCGGTCGCGCGGAGAACGGGCAGGATCCGGACACGCCGAACAAAAGCGAGTTCGAAGTGCAGATCGATCCGCAGCGCGGACGCACGGCCGCGCAGATCGATGCGGACATCCGCGACGTATTCGATGATTTCCCGAACCAGCTCGTCGAGATTTATTCGGTACTGGCCGAACGCATCGGCGAGACCTTGTCCGGCGAGAGTGCGCCGTTCTTCGTCAGTGTGTTCGGCGCCGATCTCGAGGCCGACGACAAGGTGGCCGCCGGGATAGCCGAGGTGCTGGAAAAGCTGCCGCATGCGAGCGGCGTGCGCCTGGTGGTGCCGCCGCGCCAGCCGGAACTCAGTGTGAAACTGTTGCCCGAGCAACTCGCGTTCTACGGTCTGCAGGCAGCCGATGTGCTGGAGACGATCAACGCGGCTTTCCACGGCAGCGCCATCGCCGAAATCAGCCGAGCCGACCGCAGCGTGCCGGTCTCCTTGCGCATTGCCGGTGTCGGTTCCTCGCCGCCCGCGGTCGGCGAATTGCTGCTGCGCGGACGCGAGGGGGCGCTGGTGAAGCTTTCTGCGGTCGCCGATCTCGACATCGTCTCGGGCCGCAGCCAGATCAACCACCAGGACGGTTTGCGTCGTCAGGTCGTCGTCGCGACACCAACGACGTCGGACCAGGCCGGGTTCGCGGCGGCCGCAAAGAAGGCCATCGCGGACAAGGTCGAGCTGCCGCTCGGCGTCTATCTCGACTACGGCGGCGCCGCCGCCGAGCAGGCCGCGGCGATGCGCGAACTGCTGCTCCATTCGGCCGCCGCCTTCGTCCTCGTCGTGCTGCTGCTGGCGATGGCGTTCGGCACTGCGCGCCATGTCCTGCTGATCCTGCTCGCGCTGCCGAGCACCCTGATTGGCGGCGGTATCGCGGTCTGGCTCACCGGCGGCACCCTGACCATCGGTGCGATGGTCGGCTTCGTCGCGCTGTTCGGTATGGCCGCGCGCAACACAATCCTGCTGGTGTCGCACTACGATCATCTGGTGCGCGACGAGGGACAATCCTGGAATCTGACCACGGCCTTGCGCGGCGCCGAGGAACGCCTGACCCCAGTGCTGTTGACCGCCTTGCTGACGGCGCTCGCGCTGCTGCCGGTCGCGCTGCAATTGCATCAGCCCGGGCATGAAATCGAAGGGCCGATGGCGGTCGTGATCCTGGGTGGCCTGGTGTCGTCGACCCTGGTCAGTCTGCTGCTGATTCCGCCGCTGGCGGCACGTTGGCTGCAGCCCGAAGTGGTGGAAATGTGAAAAAGCGGATAAATCCACACCTAGGGTTTCCCCCGATGCTGGCGGTGGCGGATCGGACTAGAATCGTCACATCTTCGAAATCTTCTGGTCGCCGTCATGACTGTCAGAGCCCCGGATCTGCCGGGCCTTTCAACGCTGAACCTGCCGCAGGACGGATCTGTCGATGCCGCTTTCCCGCAGGGTGGCGTTACCCGGGGCGGGCAGGGGCGCGTTCATGGTCTTCCGTCATCTGCGAATTTCGATGGCGAGGCGGTACTGGCCGCCGATGTCTGGGGCGGTAGTGCGTCGCGCACGCTGCCGCTGGCTGCACCGTCTGCTTATGCGAACGGACCCGACTTGGCCGCCAACATCGAGCGGGATGTAGACTACATCCTGTCGCCGCTGCTCTAGCTGCGCCCCGGCTGGATGCGCAGCAGGCGCGATCGGAGCTGCAGCGGCACGATCGGAGTCCGGCATGGTGCCGGCGGATGCCCATGTCGACGGACGACTACACGCCCTCTCACCTGCGCGAAGTTGCGGCGCGACTGGCCGGCGCATTGCACGGCGGACGCAGTGTCGAATACCGCCTCGGTATTCTGAAGCGCCTCGCGCGAAGGCTCGGCGAGGATGCCTATCCGGTGTTCCTGAAGCTGTTGTCGGTCATCGCCGAGAGCGATGACGATATCGCCAAGACGGCGATCGCTGACGCGCTCGTCGTGGCATTGAATCGCATGGATCTTCCGAGCGGACAGCTGACGTCCTGGGGTGGGTCCAATCTGCGTAGCGGTCGTGCAGAAACGGCTGGCGGGCCGTCTCCCTCATCGTCGACGACGCCGCGCCGGCAGCTCGGACCAATCGAGTTTCTCACCGCGTGGTATGCGCAGCGCACGCAATTGTCGCAACTCGACGAAAAACACTACACGCAGACCCTGTCTTTGTTGATCGAGCTGTGCAACCACAGCGCGGAGCTGCGTCGGCTGTATCCGGCCAAACTCGTCGCCGACAGCCGCAACGAGCTCGAGGGCGCGTACACCCGCGTGACGCGCGAGGCATTGGCGACGATCGCGCAGGCTTGGAGCAACGACACCGCGCCCGCCGACATCGCGAAGAAAGTTGTCGTGCACGAGACCGACGCACAGACGATTCCACGCGGCTGGATCCTGCGCGATCTCTGACATCGGCGCCTTCCGCGCAGACCCTCCGCGACGGCAATTTTCGGGCATTGCATCGTCGATCCGCATCCGGAAAGCCTCGGTGCGCGTCGCCATCATTCATCTTGGGGTAAACCCTAAGCTAGGGTTCGACCTAGTTACGTGACGTACTCCCTCGCGGCAAAGTCTGCCCCGCACAGCAACGGTTTGGCGGGACGAGATGCAGTGGCATGCACCTCGAAATGATCGCAAGGGATGGGCGCGAACGCGCAACCCTTCGCGGGACAGACTCAACTAAACGCGAGGAGATGATCATGAGTATCGGTGGCGGTGGTGGTGGCGGATTCCTGGGCGCGATCGGCAGCATCGTGGGCGGCATCTTTGGCGGCCCGATTGGCGCGATGATCGGCCAGATGATCGGCCAGCTGGTGCAGAGCGTCGCGGGTCAGGCGTTGCAGCAGGCGGGCAGCGAGATGGGTGTCAGCCAGCAGGGCTTGCAGGCAGGCCAGGATGCTTTCAATCAGGAATTCAGCGGCGGACAGTCCGCCGGCGCGAACGGCGCGGGTGCGGATCCAACCAGTCTGGTCAACAGCTTCATCGCCGATCTCGGTGGCGGCACCCCGCAGCAGACGGCGGACGTGCATAACGCGGCAGACTCGTTGAAGAAGGCAATCTCCGACTTCGTCGGCCAGTTCATGCGCGACACGGTGCAGGGCCATCATGATCATGGCGGTGGCAGCGACGGCGCTGCGGCAGCCGGTGGTGGCGCGGCGACGGGCGGTGCGGCCGATACCGGCAGCGTCAGCGGCAGCAGCAGCGACTCGAGCGGCGACGACTTCTTCATCGCGATGGCCAAGGGACTCGGCAAGGCGATGCAGGCGCAGGCCGACAAGGTCAAGGCGCTGTCCGACAAGATCGGCACCGGCAGCGATCAGCAGGAGTCGCAGACGCAGACCCAGTTGATGGGCGAGTCTTCGAAGATGCAGTTCCTCGGCCAGGCGGTGCAGACCGCGCTGTCGGCGGTCGGGCAGGCTCTGGGTACGCTGGCACGCAAGGAGTAAATCCGCCGCGGTACGTCGGCGATTTACGTCGGATTTACGCTATCGATGCCAAGATCGCTTCGCGCGGTCTTGGCATTTTCCGTTTGAGGGAACTCCGATGCGATCGTTTCGATGTTCTGCGCGAACGCTGCTGTTGTCGGCGCTGCTGTTGGCCATGCCCGCCCTGGCCGGAAGCCTGGCAGCGCCATGGACGACGATTTCCCAGGTGCGCATGGGCACCACCATGGGTATCGTGACCACGCTGCAGATGAAGCAAAGGTTGGAGAAGCGTGGCACCAACGGTGGCACTCCTCAGGCTGCCCTCGCAGCGGCGCCGGTGCAGGCAGGCGACCTTGTCGTGGCAAGCAATCCGGCGGTCACGGCACAGGCTCGCCAGGCCTTCATCGGTGGTCTCAGTCGCAACAGTGGCAAAGCGGTCGCCGACGAGGCGGACCGGCTATTCGGCAACGTCCAGACGACGTTTGCGCGCATGGTCGCGCCGTACGGGTTGCGCTCGGACGATTTCGCCGATGTGATGACCGCCTACATGATCGTCATGTGGATGTCGGTCAACCAGCAGACCGAGTTGCCGCAACGCAGCCAGGTGCAGGCGGTGCGCAGTCAGATGCGCAATTCGTTCGTGTCGGCGGCGGGCAAGGTCAGCGATGCGCGGCAACGCCAATTGATGGCTGAGGCGGTGATGTATCAGACCTGCATGGCCGTCGCGATTCGCGAGCAGGCGCAGGCGCAATCGAAACCCGAGCTGTTGAGTTCGCTCGCCAGCGCGATCAACCAGAACATGTCGACAGGAGGCATCTCGCTGGCCAGCATGGCGCTGACCGATCAAGGTCTGGTGCGGCGCTAGATGCATGCGGCGACCGCAGCGGTACGAGAAAGGAGACATCGGCGAATGAATCCGAATTCCGCCAGCGAGATCGCCAGTGCTCCTGTCGCACGGCAAGAAGACGCGGTTGCCGCAAACATTCGATCGAACGATTTTCCGGCACGCCCGTTCCTGCGCACTTCTCGCTTGCGACTACGCGAGCTGTGCCTCGCCGACATTCCGCAGCTGACCGCGATGAACGCCGATGCCGACGTTGCGAGAAGTCTGGTCGAACCCTGTCCGACCGATTATTTCGGCGTCGCCAAGACCATCTTCCACGCGAATGCGTGCTACCTGACACGACCAGGACTCGGCGTCTGGCATGCGAGCGACCATGAGGGGCATTTCGTCGGCGTTTTCTCGCTGATGCCGATCGAAGGCTGCGACGAAGTCGAGATCGGTACCCGACTGTGCCCGCGAACATGGGGTCGCCTCTATTCGATCGAAGGCGGTCGCGCCTTGTGCACGCATGCGTTCGACACGGTGGGTCTGTCGCAACTGCTGGGTTTGTGCCACCCGGAAAATAGCGCGGTGCCCGCAATCCTGCGTCGGCTCGGGTTTGTGCTTGACGGCGAGACGCTACACTTCGGCAACCGCGCGCTGCGCTTCGTGTTGCGGCGTGACGAATGGCGTCGCCGCCAGAACGCACGGCGCATCGAACGGACCGTCAATCAATCCACTGAAGGAGCGACATGATGGGTGAGAGCCAGCGAGGGGCCGGCAACGCAGCAGCACCGCATCCCTACGCGATCGGCGTCGATCGGGCACTGTCGGCGCAGGTGCGCCAGGAGTTGCTGGAGACGCTGCGCGCACGCACGCAATTTGATCCCGCACAGGCCGAGCGTGAACTGGAAGCGCGCGACGTGCATGCCGAATTCATCCGGCAGTTCGGCGACCTTGGGCTGGTGCCGGACAATCTGCCCGACCTGCTCGCAGGTCATCTCATGGCGATGTGGTCGGTCGTTCACAACGCAGCGCTGCCGGATCGCGACGTTGCGGCCGCACTGGTGCGGCAATTCACCGGCATGATTGCGCCGAGTCCGCTGGCGGCAGATCCGGGCAAGCGCCAACTGATGGGAGAGGCGCTGTTGTACGAGGCCGTGCTGACGCTCGAGGCGCAAGCGGCTGCGCGCGGCGCCGGCCATACATCGGCGCTGAAGGAGATGGCCGAGTCCGCACAGCGGAATTTCCTCGCGCAGCGTGCGATCAATCTGCGCAGGACGCGCCTTACGAAGACCGGCATGGTGCGCACCTGATCGCCGGTCTCCGCAAGGGGGCCGGCACCGCGCGCAGATCGCATGGCAGACGACGACAGCGGTAATCGCACCGAGAAGCCGACCCCGCAGCGTCTGAAGAAGGCGCGCAAGGAAGGCGACATCAGCAAGAGCAAGGAGCTGACCAGCACCGTGCTGGTGCTGACCTGGCTCGTCATGCTGTGGCTGATGCTGCCGAGCATGCGCGATCGCATCGGCGCATTGGTCGATGCTTCGATCGAAGCGATGGCGCAACCGTTTGTGATCGCCGCGCCGGCGCTTGGCCAGCAGGCGCTAGCAGTGGGCCTGTGGATCCTGCTGCCGCTGCTGTTCGGTTCGGTCTTCATCGGGCTGCTGGTCGAATTCCTGCAGGCCGGTCCCGTGCTCGCTCCGAAGAAAGCCAAGCCCGACCTCAAGCACATCAACCCGATGTCGGGATTGAAGAAGGTTTTTTCGAAGGACAACCTGGTCGAGGTCGCCAAGGCGATCTTCAAGAGCGCGGCCCTGATCGGCATTTTCGTCGTCGTGCTGTTCCACTACATTCCTCAGCTGACGGCGCTTCCGTACGGCAAACCGTCATCGGTCGGCGCGCTGATGTGGGCCAGTGCGATACGCATCGGCATTTGGGTGATCTTCGTTTTTTTCTTCATCTCCGCGCTCGACGTCTTCTATCAGCGCTTTTCGTTCATGAAGAAGATGCGCATGAGTATCCGCGACATCCGACAGGAGACCAAGGAGAACGAGGGTGACCCCTACGTCAAGGGGCGTCGCCGCCAGTTGCATCAGGAGTGGGCGCAGCAGAACATGCTGTCTTCCGTGCGTCGTGCGAGCGTGGTCGTGACCAATCCCACCCATCTCGCTGTCGCGCTCTACTACGAGCCTGGCGAGACCGAGTTGCCGATGGTCATCGCCAAGGGCGAAGACTACGAGGCGAAGCTGATCCGAGAGGCGGCCGAAGAGGCTGGCGTTCCGATCATGCGCAACGTCGAACTCGCACGCGGCCTGTACGAGCGCACCGAACTCGACGATTACCTGCCGGCGGAGTTCTTCGAGGCGGTGGCCGAACTGCTGCGCTGGGCGGAGAGCGTGCGCGAGTCGCGCGATGGCAAGTAAGGGAACGAGGCTGCGCCTGCGGCGTTGCGATGAAGAGTGAAGCGCGAATCGGATTCGCCTGACGCTTCACAGCCCACGCAGCGGGCGACCTTGCAGGCGGCCCAGCGCCGCCCTCGCTCTTCACAAGATCTTCTGCAGCACATCCAGCAAATGCGCGTTGCCGGCGACCGCACGCACCACGGTCTCGACCATCGCGCCGAGCGCGAGCAGCAGGACCCACGTCGCCAGCCACGCTTTCATCGGCATCGCCAGCGAGAATACGTTGAGCTGCTGGGCATAGCGGTTGATCAGGCCGAGCGCGATGTCGAGCAGGGTGGTCACGATCAGGGCTGGCGCCGACAACATCAGCACGGCGGTCATCAGAAAGTTGAACTGATTGGCGAAATACGTCACGCCGCCGGCATGCAGTGGAGGTAACACGTTGCCGACCGGCCACAGCTTGTAGCTGCCGAGCAGGATGTCGAGGAACATCATGAAGGCACCTGTCGCCATGAACAGCCACGCACCCAGTTGCGACAGGAACATGCCGGTCAACGAGGTCTGATGGCCGGAGATTGGGTCCATCACGCTGGCCATCGACGAACCGACCTTGACGTCGATCACATTGCCGGCGGCACCGAGCGCCCAGAACATCAGGCCGAAGCAGAAGCCAATCACGGTGCCGATGAAGATCTCCTTCAGTACGATCAACGCCCAGGTGCTCTGCATCATCGCCGCGCCAGGCGCTGCCGCCGCCGCGATCGGATAGGCGACGATGGCGAGGCTGACGAAGAAGCTGTTGCGCACCAGCGCCGGCACGGTGTCCGACGTCATCAGCGGAACGATCAGGAAAGCCGCCGCGATGCGCGGCAGCGTCAGTGCGATGGCCAGCGCCTGGCCTTGCAGTTGCTCAAACGGCATGTGACGCTCGATCGGACGGGTGGGGCACGCGCATCAGTGGATCAGCGTCGGAAAATTGCTGAACAGGCGGTCGGAGAAGTTGTACAGCGTGCCGCCGAGTACCGTCGCAGTGGCGAACAATGCGAGTACGACGGCAACGAATTTCACCGCATAGGGAAACGTCTGTTCCTGCAACTGCGTGACCGCCTGCAGGAATGCGATCAACAGGCCGATGATCGCGGCCGCGAGGATCGGCGGCGCCGACAGCAGCAGCACCAGCCATAGGGCCTCGCGTGCGAGCTGGATTTCGTTCTCGTACATGCGCGTCGTCGCTACTGGTAGGTCGCGACCAGGCCGTGGATCAGCTTGGCCCAGCCGTTGAGGATCACGAACAGCAGCAGCTTGAATGGCAGCGACACCATCGTCGGCGACAGCATCATCATGCCGAGCGCAAGCAGAATGTTCGACACGATCAGATCGACCACGACGAAAGGCAGGAACAGCAGGAAGCCGATCTGGAACGCCTCGGTCAATTCGCTCACCGTAAAGGCGGGCATCACGACGATGAAATCGTCGGCGCCGAGTCCGACCTGCTGCTGCGGCGTCAGCAGGCGCTTGGCGCTTTCGAGAAAGAACACACGTTCGCGCTCGTGCGAATGCTTGATCAGGAAGCGCCGCAGCGGCTCCTTGCCGGTATTGATCATCTGGCCGAGGCGATCGACGGTCATCTTCTCCGATGCCGCCGGCGCCCCAGTCTGCCCCTGCACCTGCGCGGTGTTCGGCCCGCCTGCCTGTATATCGGCGACGGTGTCGAGGATGACCGGATACATCACATAGATCGACAGGATGATCGCGAGGCCGTTGATGACCACGTTCGGCGGTGTCTGCTGCAGGCCGAGCGCGTTGCGCAGCAGGCTGATCACGACGACGATCTTGGTGAATGACGTCACCATCACGGCAACGAACGGCGCCAGCGCGAGCCCGACGACCGTCGCGATGACGAGAGCGGGTGAGAAACTACTGAAGTCCAAGATCATCCCCGATGCGCGTGAGCTTGACGCCGAGCAATTCGCCGAGCGCGACGAGCTCGCCGTTGGCGAAGGTCTTGCCGTTCGCTCGCAGGCTGACGCGCGCCCCTTCAACCGGCTGACGCAGGCCGAGAATCTGTCCGGCACTGAAGCGACCGAGTTCGGCGAGGCTGAGCTGCAAGGTATCGAGCACGAGCTCGACGCGCACGGGGATCGCATCGCGGACGTCAGTCGCGGCAACCCCGCCTGCTTCGTCAGGACAGGGCGGAATGTTCTGGGTCGTCATCGTGTCGTTCCTGATTTCGGCGGGGCTGAGGGCGCGCGTGATTGCGATACCGCCGAGTGCGATCGCAGCGGCCCATGCGAAGCGCGTGTCGATTGCGGCGACGTCACTGTCGACGCACAGGCGCAACGTCGAGGTGATGGATGCACGTGATCCGAGCAGGACCACGTCGTCGACATTCAAGGCGCGCAGCGTGGCGGCCGGAAGCACCAGCGGCGGCAGCTCTAGATGGCATGGCAGCGGCAGTTCGTCGCGCTCGATATGCAAGCCGCCGTCACCGCCGCGTGACCAGCCGGTTGCAGCAGTCAGTGTCGCCATCGTGCTGCGGTCGAGCCCGAGCAGCCCCCGGCATTCCTGGTGATCGCCGCGCGTAAACCGGAATTCGATCCAGTGCCAGACCGCGGCAGAAGGTTGCGGCGCGGCTTGCAGCTCGACCGGTAGCAGGGGCGTACCGAGAAGATCCGACAGGCGAGCGACCAGCGCGTCGTACGCCAGCGTCCAGGCGAGCAGGCGCGCGTCGCCGCTGAAGTCGTGCCACGTGCGATCGCCAATCGTTGCACTGCCATGCTCGGCGGTCAGGATCAGGCTGGTGCGGCCGTGCGCGTGCGAAAGCTCGATGGTGGTCGCCGGCGGCGGCTCCTGCGCGACATCGGCGCGCAGCTCCAGCCGACTGTTGTCGTCGTTGCGGATCAGCACGTCGCCAGCGGCGAGCAGACGCGTCGTTGCGGCGGCGCGTTCGGGTGAAATCGCGGGCAGGCGCCCCGCAAGCGTCGTCGGCAGCGCGGCGCGGCCGATGTCCGTGGCGAATGCGGCAGTCATCGTGAGGTTGCTCCATGAGGTTGCTCATGGCCGAGCGCGATGCGGATCACCTCGGCCACGTTGCGTGCACCGAGCTTGGCCATCAGGTTCGAGCGGTGCAGCTCGACGGTCTTTATGCTGATGCCGAGCACATCGGCAATGGTTTTGTTCAACTTGCCGGCGACTACCAGTTCGAGCACCTGGCGCTCGCGCGGCGTAAGCCTCTCCATCACGACTTGGTTCGCGCCGCTCTCGGCGATGTGGTCGGTCGCCATTCGCAGCGCAAGCACCAGCGTGATTGGATCGAATGGCTTTTCGATGAAATTGACCGCGCCGTTGCGCATCGCCTCGACGGCGAGCGGAATATCGGCGTGAGCGGTGACGAACACCAGCGGCAGCTCGACGGCGCGACGCTTGAGTTCCTGCTGCAACTCGATACCGCTCATGCGCGGCATGCGGATGTCGCTGACGATGCAGGTCGGCGCGCTGCTGGCGGCGCGACCTTCCAGCGCATCGAGCAGCGCCGCTGCGCTGGCAAACGGAGTGACCTCGAAGCCGGCGTCCTCGAGCAACCAGCAGGTCGAGTCGCGGAATTCGTCGTTGTCGTCGACGAGGAGAATGTGAGCGGTCGTTGCATCGGACATCATGCGCTCTCCGCAGGCAGGGTGAAGACGAAACTGCTGCCGCCGTCCGCATTCGGCTCCGCGAACAACCGGCCTTCGTGGAATTCCATGATTGAGCGGCAGATCGCCAGGCCCATGCCGAGCCCGTCGGATTTCGTGCTGAACAACGGCGCGAACATCTTGTCGGCGAAATCCGGGCCGATGCCGGGACCGTGGTCGCGCACACGTATCTCGATCATGCCATCGAGATCGCGCCGCGCGCCGATCGTGATCTCGCGCTGCGCCGCAGCGGTCTCACGCATGGCGTCAATCGCATTCTTGACCAGGTTGAGCAGCACCTGTTCGATCATCACGCGGTCGGCGATCACTCGCGGCAAGGACTTCGGCAGTTTCGTCAGGATGCGTACCTGGTGTTGCTCGGCCTCGAGGCGCAGCAGTTCGACGACGGTCTGCGCGATGACGTCGAGCGGGTGCGGCTCTCGCTTCGGATTGCGCGTGCGCACGAATTCGCGCAGACGCGCGATGACCGCGCTGGCGTGCTCGGCCTGCTTGCGCGCCAGCCCGACACCCTGGCGCAGGCGAGGGTTGGCCGCGTCGCCGCGCTCGATCATGCTGTCGCACGTGCTCAGATAATTGATGATCGCACCGAGCGGTTGATTCAGCTCATGCGCGAGCGTCGTCGCCATCTCGCCGACACTGAGCATGCGCGAGGTGAACAGCAGCTGCTCCTGCTGCGCCTTGTGCTGGCGCAGCGCCTCGATCTCGTCGCTGATGCTGCTGACGAAGACTGCATTGCAACGCATGCCATGCGTCCAGGGAAGTTCGCGCCAGACCAGCCGATACCAGCGCCGCGTATGCGGCGCATAGCATTCGATGCCATCATCGCCCTCGCCGAGCGAATCGAACGCGGCGATGAAGCGTTCCCGGTCCGGCGCGTTGCCGAGATGGGTGAACTCGCCGGCGAACACGTCGTTCGATGCGAGCATCCTGCCGTCGTGCTGGTCGAACAACGCGCAGGGCAATGGCAGCCCGTCGATCAAGGCATGCGACAGGTCGGAGAACTCCTCCACGGCGGAGGGGCCTGCAGCGGTGCGGACGGGCTCGCAACTGGTCGTCGACATCGTCGTTATCCTATCCCGGCGCCACGCATCTTTGCGTGACACGCTGTGGCCGCAGCCATCGGAGAAAACCGATTCCATGAAGCGAATGTCTTGTTACCTGGTGCCTCTCGTTCTGTCCTCGCGCAGTACCTGCGTCAGTGCCGCCGATGCTGATCCGTCGCTGCTGAGCGCATCGCTGCTCTCCCTCGTCGTGCCGCTGCTGGCTGTCGTCTTTGGCCTCGCCGCACTGTGGTGGGTCTGGCGACGATACAGCGGCAAGGGCGGTTCGTCCGGTCCGCTGCGCATCGTTCAAGTTATCGCCGTAGGGCAACGCGAACGTGTCGTCGTCGTTGACCACCACACGCAGCGCTTCATGCTTGGCGTGACGCAGACCTCGATCACCCTGATTGCCGACCTCAGCCCGGAGAATGCCGCAAATCTTTCGTCGAACGCCAGCGCTTCACCGAATGCAAACGTGCCGTCAACGCGGGGTTAACGACAGGTCGACAGTCGACCCAAGGGTTTTCCCTAGGTTCGGTTGAAGCTTCATTTTGATCTGTTAGGCTCGAAGCCGAAGTGGGTGGTTCAAAACACAAGCAGCACTACTCGTCGTCCGGCGCTGCAAGGCCGGATGGATGCCGAACTTCTTGTGAGTGGATGACGATATGTCCAAGGAGCTGCGCCAAAGCCGGCTGAAGGCCTTCCCCCGCGGGGTGGCGCGCCGAGGACACGTGGATGCGGGCGTGCATTCATCCGGGTCCGCGCCATGAGTGCCGTTGCTTTCCTGTTCAAATCCAGCAACGGCCGTCCGCGCAGCTACAGCGATATCGTGCTGGTTTTCGGGGTCGTCGCGATCGTTGCATTGATGATCCTGCCGTTGCCGATGGCAGTCATCGACACGCTCGTCGCAATCAACATACTCGTGGGTATCGGGTTGCTGCTGATCGCGATCTATATCCCGACGCCGGTCGCGTTCTCGAGCTTTCCCAGCGTGCTGATGCTGACCACGTTATTCAGGCTCGCGTTGTCGATCGCGATCACGCGTTCAATACTGCTGCATGCCGATGCCGGACATATCATCGATACCTTCGGCAACGTGGTCGTTTCCGGCAACCTGGTCGTGGGTCTCGTGGTGTTCCTCATCATCACGGTCGTGCAGTTCATCGTCGTGGCGAAGGGCGCCGAGCGCGTCGCCGAGGTCGCTGCACGCTTCTCGCTGGATGCGATGCCTGGTAAACAATTGTCAATTGACTCCGATCTGCGCTCGGGCTTGGTCGACAAGGACGAGGCAAGGCGCAAGCGCCGCATGCTCGAGATCGAGAGCCAGCTGCATGGCAGCCTCGATGGCGCAATGAAATTCGTCAAAGGTGATGCGATCGCCGGCATCGTCATCATCATCATCAACCTGCTCGGCGGCCTCGCGGTCGGCATGATGCAAGGCGGTCTCAGCCTCGGCGATGCCGTGCACACCTACAGCATTCTGACCATCGGCGATGGCCTCGTCTCGCAGATCCCGGCGCTGCTGGCCTCGATGTCGGCCGGTCTGATTGTCACGCGCACCGCCAGCGACGGCGAAGCGAAGCATCTCGGCGCCGCGATCGCCGCGCAGATCTCGAACGAGCCGCGCGTGATCCTCGTGACCGGCCTGATCGCGTTGCTGATGATGACCGTGCCTGGCTTCCCGGTACTGGTATTCCTGCTGCTCGGTGCCTTCTTCGTCGGCATGGGGTTATGGCGTTTCCGCCACAGTAACCACGTGTTGCGCAAGCTGTTCCGCGTGTCAGACAGCAAGGATCTGCTGCCGCTCGATGTCGTCGCCAGTGACGAGTTGAGCACGCCACCCGCGCTGCTGATCGAGATGGACATGCAGACGCTGCGTCTACTTGGGCCGGCTACCGTGCGTACTGCGCTGCGCGAGACCGTGGGCTTGCTGCGCGAGGAGTACGGTGTGCCGCTGCCGCCACCGGCACTGCGCGCGGGTCATGGTTTGCCGGCGAATACCTATCGCGTCTTCGCGCATGGCGTGCGCATTGGCAGTGGTCGCGTGCAACCGGGCGCACGCTTCTTGCCGGCGTCGCGCGCGGATCGCATCGCGCTGCCTCCCCCTGGCGGCAATACGGACGAGCAGGTCTATCTGCCGGCATTTCCGGGTGAATGGCACGAAGCGCACGAAGGCGCCATCGGCGACACCGCGCTCGGCTCGCTGGATGTGTTGCGGCGGCATCTGCGAGACGCGCTCGAGCAGCATTTGAATCTGTTCGTCGGCATCCAGGAAACGTCGAATCTGTTCAATGGACTCAGCCGTGACTATCCCGACCTCGTGCGCGAAATGTTGCGCGTGGTTTCGCCGCAACGCGTCGCCGATATCCTGAAGCGGCTCGTCGAGGAGCGCATCCCGGTGCGGCATCTGCGCGATGTGTTCGAGGCGGTGACCGACGCGGCAAGTCGCGAGAAAGACATCGTGCTGGTCAGTGAATACGTTCGCGTCGCACTGCGTCGACATATCAGCGACCGCTATGCCGGTGCGAGCCGCACCCTGCACGTACTGGTCGCGCACCCAGAACTCGAGGACCGGCTGCGCCGTTCGGTGCATGTCAGTGGCGGCAGCGCTCAGCTGGCAGTGGAACCGCAGCTCGCCGAGAACCTGCTCGAGCAGATACGTGGGCGTGTGCGTTCGAGTTTGGACGCGAACGTCGCGCTGCTTTGTTCGATGGACGTGCGGCGGCATCTGCGCAAGCTCACCGAGATCGAATTCTCGGAGTTGCCGGTGTTGTCGTATCAGGAATTGGTACCCGATGTGAAGTTGGTGCCGCTGGGGCAGTTGGCGGCCTGACATCGGGGTGGACGAATCGTTGCGGAGACTTCAGGGGAAAGGGATGCGAATTGCGGGATCGGGGTCTAACAGGATGCGAATTGGATTCTGGCTGATGACGTTGCTGCTGACATCGCCATGGTTGCTCAGCGCAGGCGCGCACGCTGCGTCGATTCCGTTCAAGCGTGGCGAGGTCAAGTACCCGCTGCAGGAGCGGCCCCTGGTGGATTTCCTGCAGGAATTCTTTGCTGACCAAGGTCTGTCAGTGGTGATCAGTGGGCAGCTGCGCGCTCGCGGCGGATCGATCAGCGGTCAGCGCGCGGGCAGTCCGCAGAAGGTGTTCGCCTCGATAGCGGGTTCGAATGACTTGATCAGCTACTACGACGGCTCCGCCGTCTACTTGTATCTGTCGCAGGAGCGCACGACGCGCTACGCGAATTTGCCACCGGCGCGCGTCGAAGACTTCGTCGGAGCGTTCCAGAAGATGAAGCTGGGCGACGATGGCAATTCCTTCAGCGCGACCAGCGGCAACGGGCTCGTGATGATCACGGGTACACCCCGCTTCGTCGAACAGGTGCAGCAACTCGCCGATGCGGTGAACGGCCAGGGGCCGAGCAACGCCACCGTCTTCAAGTACTACAAGCTGCGTTACGCCTGGGCGGCTGACACGACGATGACGATCGGCAACCGCCAGCAGACCGTGCCCGGGGTCGCCACCTTGCTGCGCGAACTGGTCGGCGCGACCGCGCCGCCCGCGATGGCGGCGCCGCAGGATCGGTTGCTTCGCCCGACATCGACCAAGCTGCGCGGATCCGGCTTGGCCGGTATCGGTCAGTCGCCGACCGACACCGAGGCGCGCCACGACGCCGGAGATATCGCTCCAGCTCAGCCAGTGTCGTCGGCGGTCGACGCCGGGCCCGGTGCGCGCATCGTGGCGGACACCTTTCGCAATGCCGTCATCGTGCGTGACGCGCCGGACCGCATCGGCATGTACGACCGCCTGATCCAGTCGCTCGACGTCGAACCGCAGATGGTCGAGATCGAAGCGACGATCATCGATGTCGACAAGGGCAAGATGAAGAATCTCGGCGTCGACTGGCGTTATCGCAACAGCGGTGGTCGCGGCGAGGTCGATTTCCTGCCCAGCGAAACCCAGCCCAATTCGATCAAGCCGAATTTCGTCGGCGCAATCAACGGACGTGGTCTCAACGGCGTACCGACGCGCAACGACAACATCGACACCTTGAACCAGCTCGCCGGCTTCCAGCTCGGCGCGATCATCGGCGATTCGTCGCGCTTTCTGCTGCGCATCAACGCGCTCTCCAGCGACAACGTCACCAATGTGGTCGCGCGTCCACAAGTGGTCACGCTGAACGATACCGAGGCCATCATTGAAAACAGTCAGACCATCTACGTGCCCGTCGCCGGCGCGTACGACGTCGATCTCTTCAACGTCGTCGCCGGCACCGTGCTGCAGGTGACGCCGCACATGATCTACGAGAACGGCCTGCGCCGCATACGCATGATGGTGCAGATCGAGGACGGCAACGTCGTCGTCCAGCAGAGCGCCACGAACGGCCAGAACGTCAACATCCCGTTGGTCACGCGCAAGGCGGTCAATACGCAGGCGCTGATCGACGAGGGGCAGAGCCTGCTGCTCGGTGGCCTGATCTCGGACACCGACACCAACAACACGGACAAGATTCCCGTGCTCGGCGACGTGCCCCTGCTCGGCAACCTTTTCAAGAAAGCGCAGAAGAATCGCGAACGCGTCGAACGTCTGTTCCTGATCACGCCGCGCCTGCTCGCTGCGAACAGGATTACCAGCCAGGACGTACCGAGCACGCCGGGCGTCAATATCGACCAGATTCGCATGGAGCAGGAGGCGCGCGACCACGCCGAGCTGCCGTGGGCTTCGGATGAGGAGAAGGCACGCCAGCGTGGTCAGGGTGTGCCGTCGACGTCGACGAAGCCGGCCGCGACGGCTCCCTCTCCCCCGTTGGCGCCGCCGACAACCTCGTCTTCGAAGCCAGCCGCCGTCGCGGGCGGAGGAGTTCACTGATGCACGTCTGGGCGCAGCGCAAACGTGCCGAGGCAGCTCACGCGGCCGCCAGCGCGAAGCGTGCCACCGCCGTTGCGGATGTCTGGGCGCTGCGCGTACTCGCCGGTGTGCATGCGGGCGCGGAACGCAAGCTGCAACAGAGCGGATTGCTGATGATCGGCGGCAGCGACGACTGCGACATCATCTTCGGTGATGCCGAGGTCGCCGCGCATCACTGCATCGTCAGTCACGCCGATGGCGAGTTGTCGATCCGCGCCGTCGACGCTGATGTGCGCATCGACGATCGCGTCCTGCATCCGGGCGACCCGCAAGGCATCTCGCCGTTTGCGCTGGTCCATATCGGCGGCGCCTGCTTCGCGATAGGGCCGCATTGGAGCGATCGCTGGCAGAGCGTGCTCGCGAAGATCGAGCCGACGTCGGTCGCGGCTGGCAATGAACAGCCCGCGCGTCCACGCAGCGGCAAGCTGGCGACGATCAGCGTCGCACTGGTGCTCCTGCTCGCCAGCACCGGCGCGCTGGTGCTGGCGCAGCACAATGCGAAGCCGCAGGCGCAGATAGTGCCAGCGCCGGTGCGCGACGCGGAACTGAAGACGCTGATCGGATCGCTCGGCTACAAGGGCCTCGAGGTGACGGTGCGCAACGACGGCGCTCTCGTCGTCAGTGGCTATGTCGAGAGCAACGAAGACATGGCGAATCTGCGCGCCGCACTGGTCCAGCACGGCTTCAATCCGACGATCGAAGCCAAGAGCGGCCCGCGCATTGCCGAGGATGTCGGCGAGACGTTCCGCATGAGCAATCTGCACGCGACGACGAAATGGGATGGCCACGGCCACGTCATGGTCAGCGGACATTTCGGTGACGAGAAGGAGCTGAATACGTTTCTCGTCTCGCGCACCATGCGCGACTTCAACGAGAGCCTGCACCTGTGGATCGACAAGCAGAATCTCGATCCAGCCACTCCCGAGGTGAAGAAGGTGCCTGACGGCAAGCGCATCCTGCGCGTCGTCGACGGCATCGATCCCTATCTGATCAGTGCCGACCAGTCGCGTTACTACGCCGGTGCGCGGCTGCCGCGCGGCGGTACCTTTATTGGCCTGGACAACGGCGAAGTTCTTGTCCGCGATGATGCGGACAATCTCAGGCGTCTGCCGCGCGAGAGCGTGGTCGACGCTTCACCATCCCCCTGGAAAGGAGACGAGCGATGAGCGGCAACAATGTGAATCTCATGATGGGCGGCAGCGCCCCTCCCGTGGCGACGAGTCCGAGCGGTTCGTTCAATCCGGTCGGCAATACGCTGCCGGGTCCGGTCACTGAAACGACTGCGAAGAGCTGGTTCGAGGCGATGGCCAAGGCCTGGGGTCAGATTCTCGACAAGCAGGCCCAGGAAATCACCGACCTGTCTTCGCAGATTGGCGACGGCGGCCAGGATCAGCCGTCCACGCTGACCTTGTTGACGGCCGCGTCGCTGAAGATGCAGTTCATGGCGACGAATTCGGCGACCTCGATCAATGCGACGGGCCAAGCCCAGGATACGTTGGCGCGCAAGCAGTAGTCGTCGTGCCGGTGAAGCGGGCGCGCATGCATGCGCGCTGCGCGGGACAGCGACGCGACGACGATCGTCCGGCGGCCCGGACAGGGGTCGCTGCACTCGTTCGTTGCGAAGTCGCCTGCGCGGCTGACCTTGTTGGGCAACGCGTGCATCCGCGCCGCGGCACCGCAGTTTTGGCAATAGAACAGGAGGTGCTTTCATGACACCGATCCAGTCGATCGACATCGCGGCATTGACCGCGACGCCGCAAGTAACGGGCCCGCAGACGCAGGTTCAGGTTTACGACGTCGCTCGCTTCCAGGAGGCTTACGCGAATGCAGCCAGGCCGGCCGCAGCCGTGGCCCCCACGGCGATCGAGCCGATGTCGCCGGGTTTCAAGGTGGTGCTGCAGAATTTCGAGTCGCTCAATGGCAAGGTCGGCAATCTCGGCGACCTCGCCAGCAGCATCGAGGCGGGCAAGGAGCCGACACCCAGCGAGATGCTCAACCTGACGGTCAAGTGCCACGAATTCATGTTCCACGCAGAGCTGACGTCGAACATCGCGAACCGTACATCGGATGGCGTCCAGCAGTTGTTCCGCCAGCAGTCCTGAGGTGAATCCCATGCACCCGCCATTCCGATTCACCGCCGACGCATCCAGCCCGCGGAGGGGGCGCGCGCTGCGCAGTCTCTTCGTGGTGCTGATCGGGGCAGGACTCGCGGGCTGCATGGGTGATTCGCAGACCCTGTATTCGCATCTCGACGAGCAGCAGGCCAACGAGGTATCGGCGGCGTTACTGCGCGCAAACATCAATGCCGACAAGCGCCAGGCCGATCGCGCCACGGATTGGAGCGTGCTTGTCGCCAAGCACGACCTTCCCGCCGCAATGGCGATCCTGCAGGCGGGCGGTTTGCCGCATAGCGCGCATCCGTCGATGGGCGAAGTCTTCAAGAAGGAAGGATTCGTCGCCTCGCCGACCGAAGACAAGGCGCGCTATCAATTCGCGCTCAGCGAGGAACTTTCGAGCACATTGCAGAAGATCGACGGCGTCGTCAGCGCGCGAGTGCACGTCGCGCTGCCGGACCACGATCTGATCGGCGGCAAGGCCGATTCCGCTTCGGCCTCGGTGGTGATCGTGACCGAACCCGGCGCGCATGTGCAGGATCGCGAAACCGACATCAAGGCGATCGTCAAGGATGCCGTCGAAGGGCTCGACAATCCGGATCGCGTAACCGTGAAATTCTTCACGCGTGCCACCTTGCCGGATCTGCCGACAGCGTCGAGTGCGACCAACGCCGACGCGCAGAACGATCTGCTCCGCTTTGCCGCGCGTTCGGACATCACGCGTGGGCTGCTGGTTGCGTTTGCCGGCCTTACCCTGCTCGCTGCCATTCTCCTGCTCTGGCGCAGTCGCTCGATGTTGGCTGCCTTGCTGGGGATTCGCCGCGAGTCCGCTGGCCAGGATCGCCGCAATGGGACCTGATGCGCACTGGGTCGCGTTGTTGAAATCGACCGTCGATGGCGCCCATGCGTCACGATTCAGCGACGCCACGCCGGCGCTCGTCGAGCACGCACGCAGCTCCCCGATCGGTCGACGCATGCTTGCGCTGCGACTCGTCGGCGAATCGCCGGCTCTGTTCGGTCTGCCGGCGGCCAACGAAGCGGCATGGATCGAACGCCATCCGGCAGCGCTGTTCTCCGGCGAGCGCTTGCGCGGCGCCGCGCTGGATCTGGGCGCGCTCGCTTTCTCGCCCGCGCTGCGCGCACGCGTCGAGCGCAATGAGGTATTGCGCCTGCGCGAGGCGATTGGCGCCGCGCGTGTTTCGTTTGCGCTGTCGACGGATCCCTGGCGCGGCGCTCTGCCCGACGCGGTCCGGCATTGCGCCATGGCCGGCCTTGCCCGCGTGCTCGATGATGCCGATGCGATTGCAGAGCTCGTGCGCCAGCGCGGCCGCATCGAGCTATTCACTTATGCAGCCGGACTGCATCCGCTGCTCGGCGAGCGCGTGGCGCTGGCGTTTCCACTGGCCAGCGCCGGCGAACGGCGTGATATCTGGCTGCCGGCGGCAACCGTCGCGCACTATCTCGACGCGGCCAGTGAAAGCGCCGCCGGAGCGCATCTGTGACCGCCGCGGTGATCGATCTCAAACAACGTTATGCGCTCGGCGTGAGCGATCGAATAATTCCGGCTGCCGCGTGGCTGCCGCTCAGTCGCGCGCAGGAACTGGTCGACCAGGCCAATCATGCCTTGCAGGAGCTTGACGTCGAACTTGCGGCCGAGCATGCGCGTGCCTACGCCTGCGGACACGATGAAGGACGCCAGGCGGCGCTCGCACAATTCGCAGCAGCAACCGCAGCGCTGCACGCGTCGCGTGAGCTTCTCGCCACGCAAATGCGCGCCCAGCTGACCGAACTCGCAGTCGCCGTCGTCGAACGCATCGCACCTTCGCTTGGCGCCGACAAGCTGGTGCCATTCCTAGCCGGCGAGGCCGTACGCCAGCTCGCGTTCGAGCCGAACCTGATCGTACGCGTGCATTCCGATGTCGCCGAAGCCACCCGGCAGCAGCTGCTCGTCGAAGGCATCAGCCTCGGTGGCGCGCCGACCTTCGAAGTCATTGCGACGCCCGAGTTCGGCGCATTCGACTGCGTGATTGAAACCGAGGGCGGCGTCGTGCGCGCGGGCTTGCGCGAACAGCTCGAACAGGTGCGCACGATCCTGGCGGTGGCGCAGCAGGAAAGTGCGCCGGATTCGAACGCCGTCACGTTGACACCGGCGCAGGCTTCCGATGCCGCTGCTTGACGACAGTCCAGCCGCCGATGCGGCGGCCGCCGGCGCGACGCAGCCGCTGCTGCGCGCTCTGGCAAATCATGAAACGCTGCAGCGTGTCGGTCGCGTCGCGGAAGCGTACGGGACCTTGGTGCGCGTGACCGGTATCAACGCAGCGATCGGCGAATTGTGCGTGCTCGAACAAGCCGACAGCGGCTTCAGCCTGCCGGCGGAAGTCGTCGGCATCTCGCGTGCGCACACGTTGCTGACTCCGCTGGGGCCGCTCGAAGGCATTTCGGCGGCGACCACGGTTACTGCGACCGGCCGTCAGGCCAGCGTGCCGGTCGGACCGGGCCTGCTCGGTCGCATCCTCGACGCGCACGGCGAACCGCTCGATGGACTCGGCCCGCTCGATGTACGCCAGCGCGCGTCGGTCTATGCAGCATCGCCGAACCCACTCACTCGGCGACTGATCGAGCAGCCACTGGCGACCGGCGTACGCGCGATCGACGGCGTGCTCAGTGTCGGCGAGGGTCAGCGCCTCGGCATCTTCGCTACCGCAGGCGGCGGCAAGAGCACCCTGCTCGGCATGCTCGCGCGCGGTGCGCGTAGCGAAGTCAACGTGATCGTGCTGGTCGGCGAGCGCGGCCGCGAAGTACGCGAATTCATCCACGACAGCCTCGGTCCGGAGGGGCTGCGGCGCAGTGTCGTCGTCGTCGCGACGTCGGACCGCCCCGCGCTCGAGCGTAGCCGGGTCGCTTATGTCGGTACCGCCATCGCCGAGTATTTCCGCGACCAGGGTCTGCGCGTGCTGCTGATGATGGATTCGGTCACGCGCTTCGCGCGCGCGCTGCGCGATGTCGGCCTCGCGATGGGCGAGCCGCCGACGCGACGCGGCTTCACCCCTTCGGTGTTCTCTGCGCTGCCGCGTCTGTTCGAGCGCGCCGGCAACAACGATCGCGGCACCATCACCGCGTTCTACACGGTATTGATCGAAGAGGAAGAGGGCGGCGATCCGATTGGCGAGGAAGTGCGCTCGATCCTCGATGGCCACATCTATCTGTCGAAGAAACTTGCTGCCGCGAACCACTACCCGGCCATCGATGTGCTCGCCAGCGCGAGCCGTGTGATGCCGCGCGTGACTACGCCGGAGCATCAGCACGCGGCCGCACTGCTGCGACGTTACCTGGCCAAGTACCGCGATATCGAATTGCTGCTGCAACTCGGCGAGTATCGCGCCGGCAACGACGCTGAGGCCGATATCGCCGTCGCCAAGATCGGCGAGATCAATGATTTCCTGCGCCAGCCGGCAGAGACGCTCGATAGCTATGCGGCCGCTGTGGCTCGCCTGGACGGGATGTTCCGATGAGGCGCTTTCCGCTCGAACCGCTCAGCCGTGTACGCGAGCTTCGCCTCGATGCCGCGCAGCGTCTCGTCGCCGAACGGCGTGCCGAACTGGTCCAGGCCGAGCAGCGTCGCGAGCAGGCGCGGCAGGCACGCTCGGATGTGGTGGACAAGCGCAGGCGTCATCAGCAGGCCTGCGAAGCGGCAATGAATGCTGCCGATGCGCTGATCGCCGACTGGTTCGAGCGTGCCGAGCGCCATCGCGCCTGGATCGACAACGAGATCGTCAGGAATGATGCATTCGTCGCCAGCGCCGAACTCGAAGTCGTCAAGGCACAGCAGCGTCTCGACGAAGAAATCCTCGTGTTGCATCGTCTGCGGGCGAAATTCGATGCGCTGCAGACGTTTCGCGGCGAGTGGCAGCGCGGTCAGCAACGCGAACAGGAACGACGCGACGAGCGCGACGGCGAGGAACTCTATCGCCTGCCGGCACCACTGACGAGGTGAGCCATGTGGCTGAGCGATTCGACATCGAGCCAGGCCGCGCAGCGACAGCGCCGGCATGCGGCCGACGAGAAGCAGCGCGTCGATCGCGCGAGTAACGAGATGGCCGTGCGCGAGGAAGGCGTCGCGCGCCAGGCGGGCGAGGCGCCGACACGTGACGAGGTGCATCGCTTCCGCGCGTTGATGCAGGCAGGCAGCCAATCGCAGCAGCCGGCGACGAAGGCTACGGTGCGAGCTGAGGGAAATGTATCTTTGGCGACGACCGCCGCCGATAGGCCGACACCAGCGCCGCCGCCCACCGTCGTCGATCGGTTTCGCGCGCTGTTCCAGCGGACGACCGACACGCCGACACCGGCGATGCCGGAAGACGGTCATGCCCAGGACGATCGCCTGTTGTCGGCGCGCGCGCTGCGCGTCGATGGCGGCATAGACGGCAGCAACGCTTCGGAAACGGACACGACGTCGCAGGCGGACGACATGCACGCCGACGCGCGGACACCCGAAGGCGACGCTGCACAGCGTATGCCGGCGGCCGCTTCGAAAGTCGCCGACGCCGACGGCCGCCGCGCGCCGGAAGGGAAAAGTCCCACTGTTGTGCCCAAGCACGATGACGCGGCAGACGCTGCACAGCGCAGCGCCGAGCAAGCGGCGCGGGGCGAAGTACAGGTCGCGCCGATTGCGCGCAAATCGCGCGGCGATGAAGACGCTGCTGGTGATGCGGACACGCTGTCGAGATCGGCGGTTTCCTCCGCCCTGCCGTCGATGACGCAGGTCGATATGCCGGCGCCACAGCAGCGCATGCCCGACGCACCACAACAGATGGCCGCAGCGGCCGGCATGATCGCGCCGGCGCTGGCCGAGTTGATCGAAAAGCACGTCAAGCAGATGCTGGTCAGCGATACGCGCGGGTCGCGTCTGCGCTCGCGCGAGCTGTTGCTGCGCATGCAGAGCGACCTGCTGCCAGGCACCGACCTCTGGCTGACACGCACCGACGGCGGTTGGAAAATGCGTGCGGACGTGCGCTCGCGCGATGCGTACGACACGCTGCTGGCAAACCAGGACGATCTGATCCGGCGCTTTGCCGATGGCGCGCTCGGCGAACTTTCGATCGATCCGGTCTTTCATGGATGAGGCGGCGCAAGCGCCGCTCGCACACACATACGCGACAAGGGTATTCCCTAGCTAGGGATAGTCCCGGCTGTCGTGGCATCGCGTGAATCCGCAGACTTGGCCCGTGTTTCAACCAACGAGCGGGGGATGACATGTCCATTCTTGGAAATTTTGTCGAAAATGCACAATTTCGCGGTGGCATCGAAGGCTCGCTGAGCCGCACGGATCCGAGTCTGGGCGCGACGCGCGTGCGCGCGACGCTCGACTCGGTCGATCCGAGCCGCCTCTCGACGCAGGAGAAGAACGTCCTGCTCTCGGTCACCAGTCATTTGTCGGCCGACGGCTACATCAGCAACGCCGATGCGGACACCCTCACCGGACTCATCCACAATTTCGAATCCACCGGCCGCTTCGTCGACACGCTGCTCGGGGGCAACAGCGGACGCCTGCAGGCGCCAGAAGGTCAGGCCTACTCGCCTTCGCCGGTCGCCACGCAGGCGCAGCAGCATCCGGCCAGCCCGTTGTTTGGTGGTCTGCTCGGCTTCGTCGTCGACAAGGTCGTGCAGACATTCAAGGACGCGCTGTTCACCGGTGCCGCGCAGGGCATGCTCGGCACGTGCGATGGCTGCGCGAACCAACAGGCGGTCAGCGGTGCACTCGACGGAGCCAACCTCGCCAAGCTCAGTCCGGCCGAGCGCGGCAAAGTACTGTCGATGATCGGCTTCGCCTCGATGGACGGCCATATCAGCAAGCTCGAATCGAACGCGATCACCGACTATCTCAACAAGGCTCAGGGCATTCGTCCGCAGGCGCCATCGAACTGGACGGTGCAGCAGGATGGCGGCAAGGCGCACGTTGATCTCGGCAACTACACGCTCGATCTCGATGAAGGCAACTCGCAGTTCATTCTGACCAATAAGCAGACGGGCGAGACCACAAAAGTGTGGGGTGACCCGCACATGGTCGTCGACGGCAAGGCGGTCGGCGATTTCTACGGCACCACCACGTTGAATCTCGACGACGGCACCAAGATCACGATCAACACGACACCTTACAACGCCGGCAACGGCATGACCTTGTCGAGTCAGCTGGTGATCACGCAGGGTAGCAAGGCGATGGTCGTGCAAGGCCTGGACCAGAATACGCTCGGCGATCTCAAGATCGGTCAGGTCGCCAATGGCGGCCAGTTTGTCGATGCGCTCAACAACGACGGCGTCGACATCTACGAGAACCCGCAGGGCAGCGGCTGGTTGCAGATGAACAGCGGCGGTTATCTGCAGACCGTCGACGCGAACTTCCTCAGCGGTATCCGCTAGACCGACAGCATTGACAGCGAATCCGCAGCGACGACGAGTCGTTGCGGATTCACGCGTTGCGGCAGGCAGCAAGGTCGCTCGATGCGCCTGCTCCTGAATCAGCGCTTGGTGTGCTGTGAACGATCCAAACTGTAGATTGGATCGTATGAGGCCGAGTGTGTCGTCGCTCGGTCCCGACAACGACCTCGGGAAGCGTTCACTCGGGCCGTGTGCAGGTCTCCGCTAGGGCGCCCATCGATAGGTCATGCCGAGCAGCCATTGCTTCGCCACTGCGGCCGTGTTGAGGCCGGCGCGATAGCCGATGTCGATATCGAGGCCGGGGCGCGCGGTGTAGATCATCCCCGCCAACGCGACGGCTGGCCATTCGCTGCGACGCGGATCGGGGTTTGAATCGACGCTGGCGTCGAGCACGATGACGAGGCTTTCGTTCGCCGCGAACAGAGTCGCTGCGGAGGCGTGGTAGATATCCGCGCGCAGGCCGGAATCCGCAGGATTGTGCAGATAGCCGAGATTCGCGTCGATCGTAAAAGGCTGCGCGTCGACCGTGGCGACCAGCAGTGCATGTGCGGAGGACTTGCCGTGTGGCAGGCCGAGTCCTTCCTCGCCGGTCGGCACATCGAGACCGGCGCGCACGGCGAGCGAGAGTGGCGCCGCGCCGTAGAAGCGCCACTTGAAATCGAGGTTGGTATCGCCGAAACCGCGCACGCGACCATTGACCGGATCGTCATTGGCGAGCCACGATGGCTGCACGATCAGGTCCAGCGACGGCGTGATGCCATAGGACAGCTGCGGCTGGAACAGGAACGAATGCGCACCGTCGTTCTCGCTCCAGGCGTAGCCGAGCTCGAGCTCGGCATTGCCGGTTCCCTGCGTGCCGGTGTCTTCACTGAGCATCGGATGGCCGGCGTGCGCCGGCGGCGGCGTGTCCGTCAGCACGAATGCCGCCGCTGCCAATGCCGACGTTGCGAGTCTGTGGCGAGTCGCCCGCATAGTGTTTCCGCAATCCGCACGCATACGCTGCGCTGTCACGATAGGCGCACGAAAAGACAGTGCGATGACGGCCGACGCCGGGCTGTCATGAGGCAGTGACACGATCGCAGGATTGCGACCTGCTCCCATCGGTGGACGCTTCATGCCGGCTGTCAGATTCTTTGCATATGCACTGCTGGGCGCGCTGTCCGGGCTCGCCGCCGTACAGTCGCCGGATGGCGTGGCCGCGGAGATTCGCGCGGACGTCCATGGTGCCGGTGCCACCTTTCCCGCTCCTGTCTATGCCGCCTGGGCGGCTGCGTACCTACGCGAAAGCGGCGTCGGCGTCGCTTACGACGCCGTCGGCTCGGGCGCCGGCATCGAGCGCATCGAACGCGGCGAGGTCGACTTCGGCGCCACCGACGCGCCGTTGGCGGCGGACGAACTCGCGCAGCGCGGCCTGCTGCAGTTTCCGGTCGTCATTGGCGGCGTCGTGCCCGTCGTCAATATCAGCGGCATCGGACCGGGCCGACTGAGACTCAGCGGCGAGGTGATCGCCGGGATCTACCTCGGCACGATCCGCAAGTGGAACGATACGCGTATCGCCGATCTGAATCCCGACCTGAAACTACCGGGTGCGAACATCACGGTCGTGCATCGCAGTGATGCGTCTGGCAGCTCGCTGCTGTGGACCGACTATCTCGCGCGCGCGAGCACGGCGTGGCGCACGCAGGTCGGCAGCGCGCTGCGGCCGGCGTGGCCGACCGGCGTCGGCGGCGACGGTAACGAAGGTGTCGCTTCCTATGTGCAGCGCACGCGCTTCGCAATCGGTTATGTCGAATATGCATTCGCGCGCGCGCACCGGCTCAGCGACGCTGCGCTGCGCAATCGCGATGGCAACTACGTGCAGGCGCGGCGCTCGTCGTTTCGCGCGGCCGCGGCTGCCGCCGACTGGAATTCCAACGGAGATTTCCGTCAGATGCCGACCGATCTGCCGGGCGCGGCGAGCTGGCCGGTCACCGGCGCCAGCTTCGTCCTGCTGCCGACGGCTTCGGCGCAGGCGGAGCACACACGCGCGGCGCGGCAGTTTTTCGACTGGGCGCTGCAGCACGGCGAGCCGATCGCCACGAATCTGGATTACGAAGCGCTGCCGCACGCGGCGATCGAAGCGGTGCGGCAAGTCTGGCGCAACGCTCCAGCGGGCAAACGCTGACATCGCTCAACGGATGCCTATCCGCCGCAGCACGCCATAGACGATGGCGCTGGAGGCGATGCAGATTGTCATCGCAATCATGAAGCCGCTGGGGTCGTCGGTCAGCGGCAGACCCTTGGTATTCATGCCGAACACGCCGACCACCAGCGTCGGCGGCAAGAACAACGCCGTCAGGATCGAGAGGAAATAAAGCTGGCGATTGGTCTGGTCGGTCAGCTTGGCCGAAACTTCGTCGTGCAGCAGTTTGGCGCGGTCCTGGATCACCACGATGTCGTTGTCGAGTTCGTCGAAGCGCTGCAGCAGGCGAGCGGCGACCGCGACCATCGCATGCGAGCGTTGCGCGTGGCGTTGTTCGAACTGGCCGATCACGCGACGCAGCGCCTTCAACGGGCGATGCATGCGCACGGCGCGCCGGCGCAGACGGCCGAGATCACGACGTTCATCGCCGCTGCGATCGGACAGCACGCGATCCTCGATGCCGTCGAGCGACTCGCCGAGTTCGCGCGTGACGTCGGCGACCGACAATGCGAACTGTTCGATGATCGATTCGAGTACGCGCGGCGCCGACTCCAGCTTGACGCCCTGATCGAGCCGGCTGCGGATCTGATGCACCGAATGCAGCGCACGTCGCCGTGTGCTGATCACGATGCCGTCGCTCAGCGCGAAATGCAGGCGGCCGATTTCGCGTTCCTCGTTGGGCGCACGCGCGTTGCTCGGGCTGAACTCATCCTCGAGTGCATGCTGCCAGTCGGCCAGCACTCCGAATGCGATATCGCCTTCGAGATGCAGGCTCAGATGCTCGTCGTGAGAGAGCAACGTGTTCTTTGCGCGCGGGGGCAGTTTGAGCTGGTTGATGAAGGCGACAGCACGCGCATCGCTCTGCGCAAAATGCAGCCACAACCAGTCGCCCTGCCGGCCGGCCTCTTCGAGGATTGCAGGGTCGACCGGGAAGTCGAGCACGACGGCACTGCCATCGGCACCGAAGCGGTAGGCCCAGACCAGCCCCGGGATGCCGCCGAACAACGGGGATGCAAGGGCGGCGGGAAGTTCGCGCGCCAGCGTATTCATCGATGGCCTTTGCGGAGGGGGAGCGGGCTACGGCATTGATGGACGCACGCGCCTGCCGCGCGTCGCGTGACGGGCTACGCAACTGCAACTCCGTGATCCCCGCTTTCGCAGGGATCACTGCCGTCAGAGCGGAGCGGCTTAGGGAACGCTGAATAAGTCGTCATTCCCGCGGAAGCGGGAATCCACGTCGCTCTGCGCTTCATGGCCGTGATCCTCACTTCCGCTGGGATCACGGCCGTCAAAGCGGAGCGGCTTAGAACACGTGGCTGAACACCCAGTACAACGTGCCCGACAGCGCGACCGCGACCGGCAAGGTCAGCACCCAGGCCATCGCCAGATTGCGCACCGTGCTCATCTGCAAGCCGGACTTGTTCGCGACCATGGTGCCGGCAACGCCGGACGAGAGCACATGCGTGGTCGACACCGGCAGGCCGTACATGTCGGCGGCGCCGATCGTCAGCATCGCGACCAATTCGGCCGACGCGCCCTGAGCGTAGGTCAAGTGTGTCTTGCCGATCTTCTCGCCGACGGTGACGACGATGCGCTTCCAGCCGACCATCGTGCCGAGGCCGAGTGCGATCGCGACCGCAACCTTGACCCACAGCGGGATGAACTTGGTCGCATTGTCGATCTGCGTCTTGAACGCGCCGAGGTTGGTTTTCGCTTCGGTGGTCAGGCCCGCGTTGGCGTCCTTGGCGATGAAGCGGATCGCTTCGGAGGCGAGGTACATGTCGTTGCGCACGTTCTTGACGTCGGTGGCGGGCACCTGCGCCAGCGTCGTGTGGCCCCTGACCTGCTCGCCGATGCTGCCGGCGACGGCGGCCAGCGACGGCACCACATCCGCCTTCAGTTCATGCGTGCGCACGTAGTCGCTCAGACTCTTGCGCGGATCGGCTGCCGGTGCCGCCTTCGAGGCGTCGACCAGCGAATGCTGCGTTGCCTGCGCCATCGCGACGAACGGAACCATCTGGTCGGCCGGCATCGCGCGGTTCAGCGCATACGCCATCGGCACGGTACCGACCAGGATCAGCATGATCAGGCCCATGCCCTTCTGGCCGTCGTTGGAGCCGTG
>JBDTYM010000027.1:0-44510 GCA_040005635.1 Dokdonella sp.
GCTGGCGCGAGTACGGCAAGCCAATGATCGCGGACAGCTCGGTCTACAACCTGTGGGTCGGCTTGACCGACCACTGGCGCAGCGACTACGTACTCGACATGGGCGGCGCGACGCTGCCGGAGTTCCTCGCCAGCGGCCAGACGCCGCAGCAGCGCAATGCGATCTACCTGGAAAAGCTGCGCTCACTGCTCGCCGAGCGCGGCCTCGGGCATGTCGTCATCGATCAGGCCGAGCGCCAATATTTCCGACTGTTCAACGCGAAGACGCCACTGCTGTCGCAACTGCCGGGGCCGGCCTGTCGCGGCTTCCTGTCGGTGTACGCGACGAGCCCGTGGCTGACGCACACACTGACGTTCGCCAACGACTTTTTCCACAGCCTCATTCTCGCTGCCGGCGCGCTCGGGTTGGCCTGCTGGCGACGCCGGCCGGATCGGCTGTTCGTCATCGTCGCTCTGTTCATCGCCTATCAGCTGGCGCTGTTTCTGCCGATCCACGTGAAGGCGCGCTTCCTGTTGCCGATGTTGCCGTTCCTGTGCGGCTTTGCTGGCAGCTTTCTGGCCTCGCTTCGCGCGCGCGGGTCGACGCCGGGCAGTCGATCGTCGACGCTCGCGGATGCGCTCGCGCTGACGCCGCTGCGCCTCGCCATCGGTACGGCACTTGCCGCACTGCTGCTGTTTTTCGCGTTCGCCGGTCCCGCGCTCGACGCTCTGTGCGCGGACTGAGCGGGGCCGAATCCGGTATCCTCGCGGCCGCCTTTCGTCTTCCCACCCGCATGCGTCAGCATCTGATCGACCTCGTCCTGTTCAGCACCTACGCGGAACTGCGCGCCGAGCGCGCGCGCAGCTATCTCGGTTTGATCTGGTGGGTGGTCGACCCACTGATGCAGTTCGCGGTCTGGTGGCTGGTGGTCGAGGTCATCATGCGCGCCGGCGGCCCGGGCTATCTGCCGTCGCTGCTGATCGGCCTGACCCTGTGGCAATGGATGAAGTCGTGCATGATCCATGGCGGCTACGCGATCTGGAGCAACCTCAACCTGGTGCGCCAGGTGCGTCTGCCGCCGCTGGTCTTTCCCGTCGTCGCTATGCTGTCCGACACGGTGAAATTCTTCTATATCCTGGTGGTGCTGCTGGTGATCCTGTGGTGCGTCGGCTATCCGCCGAATCTCGCCTATTTCGGTTTGCTGCCGCTGTTCGCCGTGGCCTTCCTGCTGTCGGCCGGCATCGGCTTCGTGATCGCCGCGCTGGTGCCGCTGCTGCCGGACCTGCGTTTTGTCATCGAACAAGTGTTGAACGTCGTCATGTATCTGTCCGGCGTCGTCTTTCTGCTCGCCAACGTGCCTTCGCCATTGCGCGAGATCCTCGCGCTCAATCCGATCGCGGTGATCATGGATGCGGCGCGCGGCATCCTGATGCATGGGCTGTGGCCGAACTGGGTTGGGCTGACCAAGGCCACCTTGATCTCGCTGGTGGCCTGTGCGATCGGCATCTGGGTCGTCGGCCGCCTCGCACCGCGCTATCCGAAGCTCGCCACATGAGCAACGAAGTCCTGGTCGAGCTGCGCAACGTCGGTGTCGCGTTCAGCGCGCAGCGGCGCCTCAGCGACAATCGCTTCTGGGCACTGGAAGACGTCAGCCTGACCTTGCGCCGTGGCGAGCGCCTAGGCGTCATCGGGCGCAATGGTGCTGGCAAGAGCACCTTGCTGCGCGTCATCGCCGGCATCCTCGTACCCGACCGCGGCAACGTACGGCGCAGCGTGGTGTCATGCCAGCTGCTCTCGCTCGCGCTCGGTTTCACCGCACATCTGTCCGGCCGCGACAATGCCGTGCTATCCGGCCTGATGCTCGGCCTGCGCCGGCGCGAGATCATGCAGCGGCTGCCGGCAATCCGCGAATTCTCCGAACTCGGAGACTTCTTCGAGCAGCCGATCGCCGCGTACTCGTCCGGCATGACGATGCGCCTCGCGTTCTCGGTCGCGATCCAGGTCGAGCCCGACGTGCTGTTGATCGATGAAGTGCTTTCGGTCGGCGACGCCGAGTTCCAGCAGAAATCCGGCGCCGCGCTGCGCGCGCGCATGGGCGAGGGTCACACCGTCGTGCTGGTCAGCCACGACGAGAACCAGATCGCGACTCTGTGCGATCGCGTGCTCTGGGTCGAGCACGGCAAGAGCGTACTCGAGGGCAATCGTGACGAGGTGTTTGCGGCCTACCACCGCGACATGCACCTGGTGGGAGCCACCCCATGAACGAGGCCGACCGCATCGCGCGACTTGCACAGGCACTGCATGCGCCGCCGCGCCAGCTGCTGGTCGCGGCGGCGCGACTCGCGCGCCTGCACGAACAAGGCGCGATCGACGACGCGCGCCGGCGCGAAATCATTCGTGCATCAAGCAGCGGCTTGCGTGCCGCGGAAGACGTCGCCGCGCTGCTGCTGACGCCGATCGCGAGCTACGCGCAAGATGATGCCGATCGCGCGCTCGCGAGTCTGTGGCCACCGGCCGGCTGAAATGCGCGGCGCTGCCCTGATCGTGCTCGCATGGAACCAGTGGCCGCTGACGCAGCGCTGTCTCGATTCATTGCTGGCGAGCGATCGCCCCGAAGCCGAAGTCATCGTCGTCGACAACGGCAGCACGGACGAAACGCCGGCCGCGCTCGCCGCCTATGCCGGCCGTGTGCGCATCGTGACGTTGGCGGAGAATCTAGGCTTCGTGCGCGGCATGAATGCCGGCATCGCTGCGGCCCGAGCGGACGACGATGTCGTCCTGCTCAACAACGATCTCCTCTTCACGCAGGCCGACTGGCTCGGTCGCCTGCGCGATGCCGCGTACGCGCAGCCCGAGTACGGCATCGTCGGCTGCCGTCTGCTCGGTCCCGAAGCGGAAGGTCGCGTGTATCACGTCGGCGGCTACATTGAAGCGGACGACCTGCACGGCGAGCAGACCGAAGCCGGACACGTCGAACGCGATGTCGCGCAGTTTCCGCACACGCGCCGCGTGCAGGCGGTCGCGTTCGCCGTCGCCTATATCCGGCGCGATTGCCTCGAACGTATCGGCGACCTCGACCTAGCGTTCCACAGTTACTTCGAGGACACCGACTACTGCCTGCGCGCCGCCGATGCCGGCATCGCCAGCGTGGTTGCCGGAGAAGTGACCTTGCGCCACGACCAGCACGGCTCTACCCAGGGCGATGGCGGCTTTCGTGCGCGCCTGTTCGCGCAAAGTCGCGCGACCTTCGCCACGCGCTGGCGTGAGCGCCTGCGTGCGCTCTACCGCGCCGATGTGAGCTGGCATGGCGCGACGCGGTTTCCGTACGCGCACGCTGACCTGGCTCGCCTGTTCGTGCGTCGCCTCGATGCACGCGGCTTGCGCATGAGCTTCGACGCCAGCATGCGCGAACTTGGCGACGCGCAGGATCGTCGCCTCGAGCTGGCCGCGCGCCGACGCGCGCCGACAATGCCGGACGCGGCGATCGCCTGCGGTGCCGGCGCATTCGCGCAGGCACGTGGACGCTGGCGCGTCGGCCTCGCGTTCGGAGAATGGGAGCGCGTACCGCAGACGTGGGCGGAATCGGCAGGCACGCTCGACCTGCTGCTGGTGCCGGACGCTTTCCAGCGCGATGCGTTCCGCGCCGTTGGCGTGCGCGCGCCGATCGAGATCCTTCCGTTCGGTATCGATCGCGACTACTGTCACGCTGCGGTCCCGACGCGACGCCCTCCGCGCGGCGATTTCGTCTTCCTCGCGATTGTCGAGGAACTCGCGCGCGACGCGCCGGAACTCCTCGTCGAAACGTTCCGCCACGCGTTTGATGCCGACCAACCGGTCGAATTGCTGCTGCAGATCCGGCCCGGCCGCGATGCACAGGCGATCCAGTCTGCGTTGGCGATGCTGCCGACACGCGCGAATGCAGGCCGTGTGCGTGTGCTCGATGGCTGGGGCTTTCCGTGGCACCAACGCGCGCAGTTTCTGGCTGCCGCGGATGCATATGTGTCGACGCGGCGTGGCGGCGGTTGGGATCCGAGCGCGGCCGAAGCCGTCGCCTGCGGCAGGTTGCTGATCGCGACCGACTTCGGCAGTCAAGGCCTGCTCGTAAGTGAACACGGCTTGGCCGTGGCCACGGCGCACCTCGTCGAGGCGACGGCGCAGCCGGGTCTGCGCTGGGCCGCGCCCGATCGCGACGCGCTCACTGCGCAATTGCGACACGCCTTCGAACAACGCGTCGCGCTTGGCGATAAGGCGCGTGCGCGCGCCGCGGCATTCGGTGCGGCGCACGATATCGATGCGAGTGCGGATCGCCTGGTCGATCTGCTCGCACGCGACGGCGTGCCGGCGACACCGCGCTTGACCACGAAACCGCATCGGCCGCGCGATCTGGCACGCGCGGCCAGCGGCCAGATCGTCGTGCTCGGCATGCATCGCTCGGGCACCTCCAGCGTCGCCGGTTTGCTCGCGCGCATGGGCGTATGGGCCGGCAGCGACGACGACCTGATGATCGGGCCGGACAATCCGAAGGGGCACTACGAACTCGCGCGCCTGCACGGCGCCTGCCTGCGCCGGCTCGAAGCGGCGGGTGGCGACTGGAAGTATCCGCCGACGACAGCGCCGGTCGCCGCGATCGATGCGTTCCGCCGCGATGTCGCCGAACTACTGGAAACCTTGGAACCGCGTCGTCCCTGGTTGATCAAGGAACCCCGTCTGTGCCTGCTCGCGCGCGAGCTATTGCCGCTGCTGACACGTCCGGTGTTCGTGCATGTCGTGCGTGACCCGCACGCCGTGGCGGCCTCGCTGGCCACGCGCGACGGACTGGATCCGGCGCACGCACTCGCCTTGTGGGAGCACTACACGCGCGCGGGCTTCGCCGCCAGTCGTGGCTGGCCGCGATTGATGGTCGACTACGACTGCGTGCTGGCCGATCCGGTCGCGGTCGCGAACACGTTGTACGACGGACTGCGCGAACTCGGCGTCGAATCGTTGCACACGCCGAGCGCCGCGGACGTGTGTGCGTGGATCGAACCTGCGCTCGCGCATCGTCGCGCGGCCGAGCCGGCGACGGACCCACTCAACCCCGGTGCACGTGCGCTATGGACCCGTATCCTCGATCGCAGCATTCTCGACGACGAGGCGACGGGCGCCGAAGCAGCAACGGCACGCGCATACGCGGGCAGGCGCTAGGCGTGCTCGGCTTTCTCCGCCAGCGCCTGCGTACCCCGAAGATGCCGCTGCATGCGCCGCTGCGCGCGGCAAAATGGACTGGGCATCGCCTGACGCTCGAACTCGACAGCAACCATGCCGGCGAAATCGCCCTCGACATCGACGGCTGCCATTTCGCACAGACACGCCCAGACGCGACAGGGTGCGTGATGTTCGAATTTCCGTTCTCGCCTTCCGGCCGTGCCGTCATCGACGTGATGCCGCGCGACGGTCGCGACGGCGCGACGCTGGCCGCAAGACCGTTGCGACTGCGGTTCGGCAGCAGCGGCATCGGGGTTGCCGCGGTAAACGATGCGCGGGTGCCTGCATTGGCACCGTTGCTGGCGCCCGCGCAAACCGTTCCTTTCGGTGTCGACGTCGCGGCGCGCGATGTCGTGATCGTGGTGCCGGTCTACAACGCGCCGGCGCTGGTCGAGCGCTGTCTCGATGCCGTGCTCGCCCACACGACCGGACGTGCCCGCCTGATCGTCATCGACGATGCGAGTCCGGATGCGGCCATCACGCCGTTGCTCGCGCGCTATGCCGGCGTTGCCGGCATCGATCTGCTGCGCAATCCAAGCAACCGCGGCTTCACCGCTACCGCGAACCGCGGCATCGATGCTGCCGGGGCCGCCGACGTCGTGTTGCTGAATGCCGATGCCGAGGTCGGTCCGAACTGGCTGGTCGGCTTGCGTCGCGCTGCCTGCTCGCACGATGACGTCGGCACGGTCACGGCGGTATCCGACCATGCCGGCGCCTTCTCGGTGCCCGAGCTCGAACAGGCCAACGAACTGCCGGTCGCCTGGAGCTTCGAGCAGAGTGCACGCGCACTCTGGCAACAGGCCGGCCTTGCCTATCCTGAGCTGCCGACCGGCAACGGATTCTGCCTTTACATCCGTCGTGCCGTCGTCGACAAAATCGGTCGACTCGACGAGTCCGCCTTTCCACAAGGTTATGGCGAAGAAAACGACTTCTGCCAGCGCGCCGCGCAGGCGGGATTTCGTCACCTGATTGCCGGCAACGTGCTGGTCAGACATGCGCGCAGCCAGAGCTTCGGTGAGGAACGGCGGGCCTCGCTCGGCGCAGCCGGCATGATCGTGTTGCGCGAACGCTGGCCGCATTACGAAGCCGACGTCGGCAGAATGCTGTATTCGTTCGAACGCTGCGTGCTCGACTGGCGCGTGCGGCGCGTGTTTGCCGATGCGCGCGAGCAATCCGCCGCAAGGCCGCGCCTGCTCTGGGTCGGCAGCGATGCGCCGGCCATTGCGGATGCCGAGGTTTGGATATTGCGCGCGAACGGCAGCGAGAACGAACTGGTGCACGACGGCAACGTCATCGCTGCGAACACCTGGAAGGCGGATGATGCCGAAGCGTCGTATCGTGCTCTGTGGCATTGGCTGCAGCTGCACGCCATCGAGCGGCTGCTGCTGCGCGAGCGCAAGGATTCGGTCGCCGAGATCCTGTGCCGGTTGCTCGCTATTCCGATGCTCGATATCGATACGACGCATCCGGCGGCGCTGCGCGAATCGCTGCAGGCATCGCACGAATCGGCCCGGAGTTTCCCGCCGTGAACGCACCCATCGCACGCGTCTTGATCACCGGCATCAGCGGGCAGGATGGCGCCTTGCTCGCGTCGGACCTGTTGCGCAGCGGTATCGAGGTGACGGGCACGCATCGTCCGGGGCACTCGACGGATGCGTGGCGTCTACGCGGACTCGGCATCGCCGCTCACGCGCGACTTCGTCTCGCCGCGCTCGATCCGACCGATGCCGCCGCGTGCGCCGATCTGGTCGCGACGACGCAACCGGATGCCGTGTTTCATCTGTCCGGTCAGTCGCGCGTCGCCGAGTCGTTCCGCGATCCACGCGCAAGCATCCAGGCGAACGGGCTCAGTGCCGTCAATCTGCTCGAAGCATTGCGCCTGCATGCCCCGCGGGCGCATCTCGTGCTGGCCGCCAGTGCGGAAATTTTTGGAGCGCCGCAGAGCGCGCCGCAAAACGAAGACACGCCGCTGGCGGCGCAGTCGCCGTATGGCCTGTCCAAGCTGCTTGCGCACGCGGCCGTCGGCAGCTGGCGCACCAGCTACGGCCTGCGCGCATCGAGTGCGATCCTGTTCAATCACGAATCGGAATGGCGCGACGAAGCCTTCGTAACGCGCAAACTGACTCGCGCCGCCGCGCGCATTGCGCTCGGTCGCGAGGAGGCGATTGTGCTCGGCAACCTCGACGCGCGTCGGGACTTCGGCTATGCCCCCGACTACGTCGCGGCGATGGCGGCAATGGCACAATCCGAACGCGGCGACGACTACGTGCTCGCGACCGGGGTCGCGGCGAGCGTGCGCGATTTCGCGACGGCGGCATTCGCGGCTGTGGGCATCGCATTGGACTGGTCCGGCGCAGGCGTCGACGAAGTGGCCGTCGAACGCGGCAATGCTCGCGTGCGCATTCGCGTCGATCCCGCCCTGCTGCGTCCGTTCGATGCACCCTCGCTGATTGGAGATGCGACCAAGGCGCGTGTTGCGCTGGGTTTCGCGCCGAGCCTCGATCTGGCCGGGCTGGCGCGGCGCATGGTCGAAGCCGACCTTGCGCGCGAGCGCGCCGGCGATCGCGTATGAACAACCTGCCGCACGCCTTTCCTTCCTCTGTCGCGGCGGTTTCGTTGCCGGGCGGAGCGCGTCACGTGCCTCCCGCATGAAAGTGATCTTCAACGTCGATGCGATCACCGCGCCGCTGACCGGGATCGGCCGCTACGCTCTCGAACTCGCGCGCGGGCTCAGCGTGCATCGCGAGATCGAGGCGCTGCGCCTGTATTCGGCCTACCGCTGGGTCGACGATGCCGAACACGCGCTCGATGCGAACGCGACGATCGCGAGCCTGCGTCGCAACGTGCCGTTCAAGACGGCCGCGCTCGAGGCGTATACCCAATTGCGCTCCGCTCTGTTCCGCCTGCACACCTACCGTCTCGACGGTTGGCTGCTGCACACGCCGAACTATGTCCTGATGCCGTTCGCCGGGCCGGCACTGACGACGATCCACGATCTGTCGTGGCTCAACTACCCCGAAACGCATCCGATCGAGCGCGTGCGGTTCCTGGATCGGCATCTGCCGCGCACGCTGGCGAAGGCCGCCGCGATCTTCACCGACTCGCAGTTCATCGCCGATGAGATCGTCGCCAAGCTCGCGGTGCCCCGCACGAAGCTGCGCGTGGTGCCGCTTGGCGTCGATGCGGCCTACCGGCCGCGCCGTCGCGACGAAATGCTGCCGACGCTGACGAAGCACGGCCTCGCCGACAGCGACTACCTGCTGGTCGTCGCGACACAGGAGCCCCGCAAGAACCTCGCGCGTCTCGCGCGTGCCTACGCGGGACTGCCCACCGCTCTGCGCGCCCGCCATCCGCTGGTGATCGTTGGTGCACGCGGCTGGCTGAATGCGCAGCTCGAGCCGGTACTGCGGCCGCTGGAAACGCGCGGCGAAGTGCGCCGTCTCGGCTATGTCGCCGAAGACGAGTTGCCGCTGCTTTATGCCGGCGCCCACGCATTCGCGTTCCCCTCGCTGTATGAGGGTTTCGGTCTGCCGGTGCTGGAGGCGATGGCGAGCGGTGTGCCGGTGCTGACCTCGGATGTTTCCTCGCTGCCGGAGGTTGCGTGCGACGATGCCGGGTCGCTCGCACTGACGATCAATCCGCTCGACGAGGCGGCTCTGCGCGAGGGTCTCGTGCGCCTGCTCGAAGACGGCTGCTGGCGCGCGGACGCCGCTGCACGTGGCGCCCGGCGCGGTGCCGAATTCAGCTGGACGCGTTGCGTCGAGGCGACCGTGGCGGTCTACCGCGAAGTGCTCGCGCGCGCCTGAAGCGCATTGAGTTCGCACCGCGAACGGCGATAGTCTCCGTGCATTCGACGGAGAAAACGATGACGGACCGGCTTTTCGGCGCGCTTATCGGCGGCGCCGCGTTGCTAGCCTGCATGCTGGCGGCAGTTCCCATCACGGTATCGGCGCAGGCGCTGCAGCCACAGACGCCGGTCGCGCCGCCCGCAGCAGGCGCGCCGGTGTCGGCCGCCGCCGAAGGCATCTATGCCGGCACGCGGCCGAGCCTGCTGCAGATCCGCACGCTGGTCGAAGCGGCCAACCGGCAGTCGTCGATTGGCTCCGGCTTCCTGATCAGCGCCGACGGACTGGCGATCACGAACTATCACGTCGTCTCCCAGTACGTGCTGGAGCCGAAGACGTACCGGTTGGAATTCGCACGCCCGGACGGCACTCACGGCGCGCTGAAGCTGCTCGCGATCGATATCGCGAACGATCTTTCGGTGGTGCAGCTGGACGGCGTGGACATGCCGCACCTGGAGTTCGATCCGACCGCGGTGGCCGGCGAGCTGCCGCGCGGCGAGCGTGTCTACGCGATGGGCAATCCGCTCGATCTCGGTTTCACCATCGTCGAGGGCACCTACAACGGCCTGGTCGAGCGCAGCTACAACGAGCGCGTGCATTTCACCGGAGCGATCAATCCAGGCATGAGCGGCGGCCCCGCAGTCACCAGCGCCGGCAAGGTCGTCGGCATCAATGTCGCCAAGCGCCTCGACGGCGAACTCGTCAGCTTTCTGGTTCCGGCGCGCAAGGCCGCCGCCCTGCTGGAACGGGCGCGCAAGAGTTCGCCGCTGGCACCCGCGCAAGCGCGCGAGGAGATCGACCGCCAGTTGCTTGCCTGGCAGGACGGCTTCTATCACGCACTCGACGAAAAAGGCTTTCGTGCCACCAAGTTCGGACCGTATCAGGCGCCGGAAAGCGCGGCCGACTGGTTCAACTGCTGGGCGCGCACGAACGCCGAGCAGACACCGAAGCCGCGCGCGCAGATGGACAGTTCCAGCTGCAACTCGCAGAGTTCGCTATTCATCGCCGAAGACATCGAGAGCGGACGCAGCGAACTGACGCACGCCTATGTGCGCAGCGTCGACCTCAATGCCTTCCAGTTCGCCGCGTTCCTGTCGCAATACTACGGCTCGGCGTCGATGGCCCGTTCGTGGTCGCGCAAGCGCCTGACTCAACCGCAATGCCACGAGGATTTCGTCGCGCCGGCCGACCCGACCACGGCGCCAGTGCTGCGTGCGGTCTGGTGCGCGCGCGCCTATCGCGACTTCGCCGGACTCTACGACATCGCCTTGACCACGGTGACGCAGGATCGCGACAAGGAAGCGCTGGTCTCGCGCCTGGCGCTGCAGGGCGTCAGCTACGACAACGCGCTGGTGCTGGCCAAGCGTTTCATGGGAGAGATCGCATGGACCAAGTGACGCGGCCTGGCACTGTCTGGCTCGAAATACTGGGCCGCCATCGCGATGTGATTTCGCGCACACGCCTGCTCACGGACGCAATCACGCTCGGGCGCGCTTACGACAACGACATCGTGCTCGACGATCCACACGTCGGCGCGCATCACCTGCGCATCGCGCGCGGCGGCGACGGCGCCTGGGTCGCCGAGGATCTTGGCAGCCTCAATGGAACCTTCGTCGAGGGCGAGCGCACGCGACGCGAGCGCATCGTGCTCGGTGACGCCACGACGGCGCTGGTCGGCCACACCGGCCTGCGCCTGCGTCGCCCCAGCGACAGCGTGCCCGCCGAACTGCCGCTGGTACGCAGCACGCCGCGCTGGCCGTTTGCGCTGGTCTGCATCGCCTTGCTGTTCGCGCTCGAATGGCTCGGCCTGTGGCTCGGCGAAACCGGCGAACCGAAGCTGATCCGGTACCTCACGCCACTGGCGACGATCGCGATCGCAATCGCCGTGTGGGCGACGCTGTGGAGCGTGGTCTCACGCGTCTTCAGCGGGCAGGCGCGCTCCGGCCTGCACCTGCTGATCGTCGCGGCCGGACTGCTCGCCTTCTCGCTGTACGACCAGTTCAGCGAACTTGGCGCGTTCGCCCTGTCATGGACGCGACTTTCGAGCACCGCCTATGTTGCGGCGTGGCTGATATTCGCGGCTGTGTGCTTCGCGCATCTGCGCGCGCTCGGTGACACGAAGCTGCCGTTGAAGGCCGCCGTGGTGATCGCGCTCGCCGCGCTCGGCATCACGATGCAGAGCCTGAAGTTGTCCGACTGGCGCGCGAATTCCGGCCAGGCCTCGACGCTGCAGAAACTCGAGCCGCCTTCGATCCGCGTCGTCTCGGCACAAGCCGAAAGTGCGTTCTTCGCCAGTACCGAGGCGCTCAAAGCCGGCCTCGACACGGCGCGCAACGTGGAACCTGTCGGCGATGGCAACGAGGCAGGCGGCAACGACGACTGAGCGGCGTTCGAAACCGCGTCAGCGCGCGCCGCTCGCAGCGGCAGCGGCCGACGCGTTCGGCGCTTGCTGTACCGCGGGTGCCGGCTGCGCCGCCTCGAAGTCGACGATCGTGATCGTGTCGGCATGGCGCTGCGGCGGCTTGTACGGTGCTGCCGTGAGCTTGCTCCACCAGTCGGCCAGCGCAACGCGCAGCGGCTTCGCCGGCTTCAACGGCTGCGCCAGAAAGTCGACGCCACCGATCGCATCGCGCCCGCTCGCCGGCGCGGCAGCGTAGACACGCACCTGGGCGAGCTTGCCGCGTGCAGCAGCCGGCACCGGCAGGCGGAAGCGCGTTTCGCGCGTGCGGTAGTTCGCTGAATCCAAGCGGGCACCTTGCGCATCCAGCCAGTCGACCACGATGCTGCCGTCGAATTGCGCTTGCTCGAGATCGACGACGATGCCGTCCTCCCAGCGCGCATCGTCGCGCACGACGCGCGCGGCATCGCGCGGCCGTTCGAGTACGATAGCGGGATCGCCGAGCAGGTTGTACATCTCGACGAGGGTGCGATCCTTCGACAGCTTCTTCGCACGCACGATCGACTCGCCGATCGTTGCGCCGGGCTCGAGCAGTTCGCGAATGATCCCCTTGCTGAAATCCGGCGAAGGCGAATTGCGCCACGAGGCGGCAAACACCGCGATGGCGCCCTTGCCCGGCTCGCGCAGGAATTTCTCGCCGATCGAATCCTCGGTCGGATTGTCGAACGGCGCCGAATAGCAGGTCATCGACAGGATCATCGGCAGACGCTCATTGCTCTGCAGCGCGGAGACGTCGTCGAGCGTGAACAGGTCGTGGTTCTTGCGCAGGTCCGGCGGTCCGGTGCGCCAGATGTAACGGCCGCCATGGCCGATGAAGTGCACCAGCAGGCGGCCATCGTTGATGCCGTCGCGGATCGCGCTCTGATGGGCGATGTTGTCCGATTCCTTCGGACTCGCGTAGACCTTGTCGGCGAGGAAGCCTTCCTTGCCGAGACCGGTCGCGATTTCGTCGGAGGCTTTCTTGAACGCGTCGATCTCGTCGGTGATGAACATCACGTCGCGACGCCAGGCACCGAGCTGCGGTTTGGAAATATAGTCGATCGTCTTGTCGACGATCGCCTTGACCTCGGCCGGCTCGACCACCGGGAAGCGTCCGACCGCGACGACCGGATGCCAGTCATCACCGTCGACCGCACCGAACCAGTTGTCGCTGGCCGATTGCCCTTCGGGCGACGGGAACTGCCAGGTCGGGATCAGGTTGCGGTCGGCGAGCTTGCCCGGCTGGTTCTTGTAGGGCGTACCGGCGATGCCGCCGAAGGCATTCGGATACAGCAATTCCTGGTCCACCCACTTGGCGTAGTTGCCGTCGTTGTAGGTGTCGTGACGGATGTCGTAGCTGGCATCGCCGACCAGCAGCAGGAAGCGCGGGCGCGGCGTCGGCCAGCCGTGATAGGCGACGTCAACGAGCTGTCGGATCGCCCGCGGATGCGTGATGCCGTTGTTGAACTGGTCGTAGACCGCATTGATGTCGAGCAGGGCGACCTTGAGACCGCGCTGCTCATGGAATTGCGCAAGCGGCCTGATCGCATCGAACAGACTCGGATGGCTGACGATCAGATAGTCGTAGGCCTGCGCCGGATGCTGCCAGTCACCTTCGGCAACCGCACGCAGCGCGAGCGGTTTGGCCAGCTTTCCATCGAGCGCCGGGAACAGTTCGATGCCGACGGGCGCCTGCGCGAACGCATAGCGACCGCCGCCGAGCGCCCGGCCCGGTCGCCGCACGCCATCGGCGCCATACAGCAGCGGCACGCCTTCGCCGCGGTAGCTCAGCTGCAGCGGCGCCGTCGCCTCCGCGCGCACCTCGAGCGGCAGCGCACCGGCATCGAGATCGCCGCCGAGCGGATAGCGCGCCTCCAGCCAGTTGAACATGACGACGTCGACAGCGGTGGTTTTCGCACCCGTCGCCAGCGAGCGCTTCGGCACGCGCAGGCTCAGCGTGTTCTCGTGCGCCTTGAGCAACGCGATCGGCACATCGAACGCGCGACGCATTTCATCGCGGCCGTCCCAGCGCAGCGTCGAAACCGCATGACCGTTGACGACAGCCTCGACGACGTGATCGTCGAGCTTGGGTCCGTTGCCTGGCGGCGATGGCGGCAGATCGGAGAGGCCGCGGAAATCCAGCGTGAGCTTCAATGCCGCGCCGTGCAGATCGAGATCGGGCAGGTCGAAACGCGTCTCGAACGGCGTCGGATCGACCTGAGTCAGCTTCGCCCATTGCCAGAGGTCGGACTCCTCGCCCGGCTTCTGCTGATTCTGGTCGAGCCGGATCATCAAGTTTTCCTGCTCGAGGTGCAGATTGCGCTCGAGCGCGGCGCGGCCGCTTCCATCACCTTCGGCGTCATGCATGCGCGCATGCGCTCCAGGCGCGGCGCCGAGCAGGTAGACGTTGTTGACGCTGTAGGCGTCGTACCAGCTTTCCGGACCGTGCAGGGGTTGTCCGATCCATTCGATGCGGTCGCCCTCGGCAAAACGCTCGCCGCGTGCGTCGACACGCAGCGGCACCTCGCTGCCCGCCTGGGTCAGAACGAGATCGCTGACGGCACAGTCGGTCAGGCCCGGTTGCGCGGCGACGATCGCGGCGTGATCGAGTGTATAGACGCCGGCCTGTTCCAATTCGATATGCAGACGGCCGCTGCAGGCGAGCACCGGCAGCGGCGAGGCGAAAAGAACGAGCGCAGAAGCGCGGAATAGAGTTTTCAATGACATGGGCTGCAACGGTCGCGGTACGGGGCGCCCGCGCGGCTTCAAGGATTGCGGACCGCGCAGGCTACCGGTCCGACCCCGTCGCTGCAACCAAAGTTGCATTTTTCAGCGGCCCGTAGAAACGCGCGAGCAGCGCGCCGACGGCCGGGGCGGCGCGGCGCAACGTCGCTGGATCGGAGAAATGCAGTTCGCTGACGACAGCAAAATACTCATCGACGCTGTCGGCCGCGTAGGGATCAATCGCGCTGTCGCGACCGCGTTCGACAGCACGCACCAGCGCATCGTAGGCCGGCTGCATCGCCGCCACCCATTCCCGCCGTGTGATGTGCGGCGGCAACCGCGGCACGCCGTCGACGGCGCCGTCGAGCATGTCGAGCTTGTGCGCGATCTCATGCGCGACGACATTGAAGCCTTCGAACGGACGCTCCAGGTCGACGGCAACGTCGGCCCACGAAAGGATCAGCGGACCGTGTTCCCAGGCCTCGCCAATGAGATCGTCCTCGCCCTCGGTGACGACCCCATTGCGTTCGTCATGATGCTCGCGCTTCACGCGGAATTCGCCCGGGTAGACGATCACCTCACGCCAGCCGGCGAGCCAGTCGAAGCCGAGATGCAGCACTGGCAGACAGGCCAGGGCGGCCAGCGTGAGACATTGCGTGTCGGTCAACGCATGGTTTGCGGCGGCGCTGAAGTGTTTGCGCGCAAGGAAGCGTTCGGCCAGTGCGCGCAAGCTCGAGCACTCATCGGGCGAAAGGCGCTCGAACAGCGGCGAACTGCGCAGCAATGCACGCCAGCCATCATCGGCAATGCGGTCGGGCGTGGCGAACGAAGTGCGTAGCCGTTGCAGCCAGCGGCCGATCACGCGCGCGCGCAACTCACTTGATGGCGCCGGGCACCAGTGATTGCCAGCGATAACTCGGACGCTTCGGCGTGGCCGCCGCCGGAGTCGCCGGATCACTGTGTGACAGGGCAGCCGGTGGCAACGCGTCCGGCACGGAGCGAGCCGGCGTCTCTTCGCCGCGCGGAACGCGGGCTGCCGGCCCGATATCGCCAGCACCGCGGCCCGTGCGCGTCACCGCGCCGCCGCCACCGCTGTCCGGTGTCTCGACCAGTGCACCGCGTGACTGCGCGCTGCCGAGACCGCTTTGCGCGTCACTCGCATTCAGCGCGAGCAAGCCGACTCCGCGCAGCGGAGCTTCCTGCGCCAAAGCGACGGCGGCAAACAGCAAGGCCATGGTGGCCAGGAGGGCGACAAGCGGTTTTTTCATCAGGATGCTCCCGGCAGCGCGGCCAAGGGATTCGACAATGCTCGCACGATCCATTCCCCGACTCCAGCCATGCGCGGCTTTAGCATGTAGCGTGCCATTCGTCATGCCCCGCGCTCCTGCTCGCGCTGCGGCTCCCGATCGCCTCGCGCGGGCGTCCGCCGGACACCTCGCGGACAGCAGGCGGACAGTCCATTGACCGCATAGCCTGAGCGCGAACAGGGTTTCAGATGTACCGGCAGCGGCAAAGGTTGCACGGTTCGCCTTGTTTTTCTGTCATCACGGCTAAACTGCCGCGATGCCTTCAATCACCGTTTCGCCGCCGTGAACACACACGCGCCTCCAAAAAGAATGCCGGCGGCCGCCCGCGCCGAGGCGGCACCTCGGCTGCTGGCCGCGCTGGTCGGCGGCGGCGCAATCTCCGGCAGCGACCTCGCCACTCGACTCGGCGTCAGCCGGACCGCGGTCTGGAAGCAGATCGAGCGCCTGCGCGAGCTCGGCCTGCCGATCGCCGCGCAGGCCGGCCGCGGCTATCGGCTGCAAGCGCCGCTCGATCGGCTCGATGCCGCGCAGATCACGGCGCTATTGGCGAGCGCGCCGCGCAGCCGGCTCGGCAGCCTCGACGTGCGCTGGCAGCTCGACTCGACCAGCAGCGAACTGTTGCGTCGTGCAGCCGCCGATCCGCGCGACCTGCTGGTCTGCCTCGCCGAGGTGCAGACGGCCGGGCGTGGACGCCGTGGTCGCAGCTGGCGGATGCCGCTGACAGGCGGCATCGCACTGTCCGTGCTGAAACGCTTCGATGCCGGCATGGCGCCACTGGCCGGCCTCAGCCTCGTCGTCGGCATCGCCGTCGCGCAGGCGCTCGATGATTGCGGCATAGGTGGTATCGGCCTCAAATGGCCGAATGACATCGTCGCCGCCGACCACAAGCTCGGTGGCATCCTGGTCGAACTCGGCGGCGATGCGATCGGTCCCTGCCATGCGGTGATCGGCATTGGGTTGAACGTGCGCATCGACGCGGCCACCGACGCCGCCATCGGGCAGCCTTGCACCGACCTCGCGCGTCTCGCCGGCGCCGCGGCGCCGGCGCGCAACCTCGTGGTCGCACATCTGCTCACGCGGTTGATCGCGGCGCTCGACCGTTTCAGCGCGCAAGGATTCGGCGCGTTCGTGGACGAATTCGCGCAGCGCGACGTGTTGCGCGATCGACAGGTGCAGGTGCTGCGCGGCGATGCAGCCCTGCAAGGCATCGCGCGCGGCGTCGACGCGCGCGGCGGCCTGCGGGTCGCCTTCGCCGACGGCGAGCGCAGCATCGACAGCGGCGAAGTCAGCGTGAGGCCGCAGCCATGAAACTCCTGATCGACTTCGGCAACACGCGCCTGAAATGGGCCACGCTGACCCAGGGTCGCTTGCAGGCTGGCGGCGTGTTCGCGCACCTCGAGCGACCGCTGGCGACAGCGCTGCGCAGCGAATGGACCGGCCTGCATCGCGTCGATGCCGTGCTGGTGGCAAGCGTCGTCGGTGTCACGCGCGAGGACGAACTGGCGGCCTGCGTGCGCGAGCGCTTCCAGATCGACGCGCAGTTTCTGCGCAGTCCGGCCGCCGCGCTCGGTGTGCACAACGCGTACGCGGAGCCGGCCCGGCTCGGCCTCGACCGCTTCCTCGGCCTCGTCGCGCTGCAGGCGGCGCGGCCGCGCGCGCAGGTGCTGGTGAGCGTCGGCACCGCGTTGACGATCGACGCGCTGGCGGCAGACGGCATCCACCACGGCGGGCTGATCCTCGCCAGCCCGCGCGTGATGCGCGAGGCCCTGCTCGGCGCGACAGCACGTGTCGGCACCTTCGATGGTCTTTGGCGCGAAATGCCGGCCAACACAGCGGACGCGGTCTTCGCCGGCTCGCTCTACGCAGCCGCCGGCGCCATCGATCGTTTCCGCAGCGCGGCCTCGCGCAGAATCGGCGCGGCACCCGCGCTGCTGCTCACCGGCGGCGGCGCGGAGGAGCTGGAACCGCTGCTGCCCGATGCGGAACGCGTGCACGATCTCGTCCTGCGCGGCCTTGCGCTGTGGGCAGCAGATGCGGGCGCTGCGGCCGGCTAGAATCCGACTTCGTTCTCATCGCAGACCCGTCCACGTCCGATGTTCGTCCGCGCACTGTTCCTGCTGTTGCTTGCCCTGAACGTCGGCGCTGCCTGCTGGCTCGTCTTCGCCAAACCGCGGCCGGCCGCCGCTTCACCCGCGGTCGATCCCGGCGTGCCGAAACTTGCGTTGCTGGCCGAGCGCGACGGCGGTGGCATCGCCGCCAGCGCGGAACTCGCGGATGCGCCGGAGAGCAAGGCTGATCTCGCCAACGACCATTGCCGCTCGGTCGGACCGTTCCCGACCCAGGCCGACCTGCGCGCCGCGATGAACCTGCTGACGCCGCTGACCCGGCGCATCCAGTTCCACGAAACGCATACGACGCAGGCACGCGGCTACTGGGTCTACCTGCCTGCGATGGCGTCGCGCGAACAGGCCCTCGCCACCGCGCGCGCGCTGTCGGCGAAAGGTGTGCGCGACTACTACGTCGTCACCGCCGGCGACCAGCAGAACACGATCTCGCTTGGCCTGTTCCGCGACCAGGGCAACGCCGAACGCCGCCGCGCGGAGATTGCCGGTCTCGGCTTCGCGCCGCAAACCAACGCACGCACCGAGGACCTGCCGACGTACTGGCTCGACTTCGCCCTGGCCGGCAGCGAGGCGCTGGACTGGCGCAGCCGCCTGTCCAGCGCACGCGACCTGCGCGAGGAAACGATCTCGTGTTTCTAGGACGCGAGGTTTGCCGATTGCTAGAATGCGCGCCGCGCCGCTTTAGCTCAGTTGGTAGAGCAACCGCCTTGTAAGCGGTAGGTCATCTGTTCGAGTCAGATAAGCGGCACCACATTGGCATCCAGCTTCGTCCTCTGGCGCCCGCAGAACTCGCAGAGACCCGCGTTACAGCGGGCTTTTTCATGCGCGGACGGACAGCAACTGGCCCTCTAAAGCTAAGGCAAGCTTCGCGCCCCCACGATATTCGCTGCTGTGCGAGGCGCTGGGCTCATCCTTCGCCCGCTGCGTCAGTCGGTCACTGGGACCAGCCATCAGAACCCGGCAGGCTGTCCCTTCGGAGTGAGGGAGGAGTTGTTCATGGGTCGCAGAGCCATCCTGGTCGGCTTGGCCATATCCGCGTGCCCGACCCTCGCGGCGGCGTGCTCGAGCTGTGGTTGCACGCTCAATTCCGACTGGTCGAGTCAGGGCTATGCGGTGGGTTCCGGCCTGCGCATCGGCATTCGCTACGACTACTTCAATCAGGATGAGCTCAGGACTGGCACCGATGGCGTCGATCGACGCTCGCTGGAACTTCCGAATGAAGAAGAAATCCAGCGTACGACGGTCAATCGCAATACGACGTTGAACGTCGACTACGCACCCTTCCGTGCTTGGGGCGTGGACTTCCAGCTGCCGTACTTCGATCGCTTCCACAGCACGTTGGCCGAGGGGGATACCGAGCTTTCCTACTCGCGCTCGCACGGCATCGGGGACGCGCGCGCAATCGGTCGCTACCAAGGCTTCAGTGCGGACGCGAGTTTTGGCGTGCTATTCGGCGTCAAGCTGCCAACCGGCAAGATCGATACCCATTTCTATGCGGGTCCGCAGGCGGGCGAACGTCTCGATGCCGGTCTACAGGCTGGCACTGGCACGACGGACGCGCTCATTGGCGTCTACGACTTCGGGAACCTCGGCCAGTCGGTGGGCTACTTCGCGCAAGTCCTCGTCCAGCAGCCGCTGAACTCGCACGAAGACTTCAGGCCGGGCGCAGGTATCAACCTCAATGCCGGCTTGCGCTTCACCACCTGGCAGTCGATCACACCGACACTGCAGTTCAACCTGCGTGCGGAAAAGAGGGAGTCTGGCGCCAACGCCGACATCCCCAACAGCGGCGCCACCCTCGCGTTCATCAGCCCTGGGTTCAACTTCCAGATCAGTCGTCACTGGGATGGATTCGCTTACGTGCAGCTCCCCATCTACCAGCGCGTCAACGGCCTGCAGCTTGAAGCACACCGCCTCTACTCCGTCGGCCTTCAGTACCGACTTTGATGCTGGGTCGCTGTTCCTCTAAAGATCCCTCGAGATTGCGCCGAACTCGGCGATCGCATCCGCGCCCGCTGGCACAGCGACGGCGGCTCACCTGATTCCTTGCGCGCGTCCATCGGCAGGAACGCTCGGCTGTCGCAGTCAGACCCGCAATTTCGTTTTGAAGTGTGACGTCGCATTCTTTGCCTGCACTGCGCGTTCCTTGCCGGAATTGCCGTGGCGCTGCGGCGTCGGAGCCTGCCTTCATGAAGAATTCTGAGTCCATCTGCATCCCGCGACGAGTCGGTTTCAGCGCAAGTCATTCATGGCTCGACGAGCGAGCGTCCAGGCGCACTGCGCAGGTGTCGATGGCGCTCGCTGTCGTCGTGGCCCTGCATGCCGGCGCGGCGAGCGCCGCCGTCTGCATCTCTCCGTGGCAGTCACGCACGGGCACTTCGCTGGATGACGAGATTCACACTGCCGTGCGCGATGCCGACGGTAACGTCTACCTGGGTGGCTTCGACAATGGCCGCCTGCATGTGGAGAACGACTGGCCGGTGGGCAACGTGAGCGGATTCGTGGAGAAACGCTCGCGCGATGGCGCCTTGCTCTGGCGTCAGGAGCTCGACACCAACGGCATCGACATCGTCGAGGCCATTGCGCTCGACCCGGAGCGGAATCGCATCGTGGTGGCCGGTCGGACCAGTGGCGCGTTCGCAGGCACCAACGCGGGGCAGTTCGATCTGTTCGTGGCCGCACTCTCCGACGATGCGCCGGGAATACGCGCGATCGCACAGTTCGGCGATCAGTATCCACAGCATCCGACGTCAATCGCGGTATTACCCTCCGGCAATCTCGCCATCGCCGGTTACGACGATACCTTTGTCGAGGGGACCGCCGTCCTCGGCCAGGCCACCCAGTTCGTGGCGGCCTTCACGCAACCGGTGGAGGACCCGACGACGTTTACCGAACTGTGGTGGCAACAGCCGAACGAGCCCGGCCTGCAGACGCCGTCCAGCGCTGCGTTTGCAATCGTTGCGGCAGGCGATGCGAGCGACGATGTGGTGGTGGCAACGCACTCGTCGGCGAGGACGATCGGTGCCCGCCTGCAACGGCTCGATCGCAGCGGTTCGGCCGTATGGGACACGTCGATATCGCCGTTGTCGGCCGATATCGCGTTCGCAGTGGCGACCTCCGCCGCCGGCCGCTTGTATGTCGCCGGCTCGACCTTGCTGCCGCTGGCCGGTCCGGCGCTGGGCAATTCGGACGGCTTTCTGATGGAAGTCGATCCGGCCTCGGGTGAGGTTCGCTGGGGACGCCAGTTTGGTTCCGCCGGGGCCGATTGGGTCGCATCGCTGGCGGTCGACGACCGCGGTGGCCTGATCGTCGGAGGCTTGACCGGCGGAGCTGTGGTATCCGGCAGCGAACCGGCCTTGAATTCCATTTACGCCCTGGCGTTTTCCGATCAGGGAGAGCTGCTGAGCGGGTGGCAATCCGCGACGCCGTCGCCGGCCGACTTCACCGACTCGCTGTCGATCGTGCCTTCGTGCCATGGCGCGGCCTTGATCGCCGGTCATGTCGATGGCGATCTTCCGGAGTCACTCAGTCTTGGACGAAACGACGCGGTGGTGATTCCGGCGCAACTGGCCGCTTTCAGCGACACTGTCTTCGCGACGGGATTTGAATAAGCCGCGTTCGCGGCCGACGCATCATGCTGGCGGGTGCCGGGCTCAAGCCCCGTCAAAGCGGCCGCCGTTGCCTTGCGCGAAACCGGCTTCGCCGCACGGTTGCATGTGGCTCGGATTTGCGCAGACTACCGACTTGGAGGCATGTCGGCGATGGCGCTCGACGAATCCGCGGCGCGCGTTCGCGTCCGTCGTCGCAATTCCAGACGGCAGCGATCGCGAGCAGATCGTGCAAGTCGCGCAGGCCCATCCCGTTCATGCCGACCCTGCGCGCCCCTGACTGCAACGGAGACGTCCCGATGTCCGACACCTGTACTCATCTCGACGGCATCCACACCGTCACCCCGAGCGCACTGGGTTGCGAGGAGTGCCTGAAGAGCGGCAGTGTCTGGCTGCACTTGCGCCTGTGCCGCACCTGCGGCCATGTCGGCTGCTGCGACCAGTCGCCGAACCGCCACGCGACCAAGCACTATCACGCGACCAAACATCCGATCATCGAGGGCTACGATCCGCCTGAAGGCTGGGGCTGGTGCTACGTCGACGAGCTTTTCTTCGAATTGACCGATCGGCAGACGCCGCAACGCGGACCGATTCCTCGCTATTACTGATTCTGTTCGGAGGCAGCGGCGCTGTCTATCCGCCTCGACGAGGCGGATGCCGGGCTTCATCGAGACGCCAGTCCCAGGCTTCGCCGACTGGCGCGCGGCCTACGCGCTAAACGCGCCCACGCGAGCCGAGCATCTCCGCGCCGACCTTGAGCAGATCGCCGAGGCCGAGCTGGCCGTCGCCATCCTGATCGAGGATCGAGCCGAGCAAGCCGCCGTTGCCGCTCTGGTTGATGCGCTGCGATTCCTGGCCGAGCGCGCTGCCGAGGCCGCCGGGACTCATGCCCTGGCGCTGGCTGAGATTGCCGAGCACGCTCATAACGATCGGCGCCAGGATCGCGAGCAGCTGCCCTGCGTTTTGCGCGCCAAGACCGCTGGCTTGGCCGAGGCCTTGCGTGGCCTGATCCTGCCGATTGCCGAAGATGCTGCCGAGGATCGAGCCGCCCGCGCCACCGCCCAGCGCACCACCGAGCACCGATCCGCCGCCACCACCTCCACCGAGCATGCCGCCGAGAATCGAGCCGATATCGAGACCGGCGTGATCGGCGGCAGCGCTGTGGATCGCATTGGCGCCTTCTTCGGTCGATGCATTGCGCGCAAGGCCGCCGACCACCAGCGGCACGGCCTGCTGGATGGCGGCTTGCGCCTGTTGCGGATCGACCCCCAGTTGCTCAGCGATCTGCTGAATGCTGGCCGGATCGAGTTGACCGAGGACCTGGTCGGTAAGATTGCTCATCGGAATCTCCGCATGTCGGGAATGCGCGCTCGCGCGCGGTAACGGTCGCATCTAAGCATGACCGCGTCATGCCAGGGCGTAAAAGATCGTGAACCATACACCGCGTCGACATAGCGAGTGCGATGCTTGAGCTGCCTTCGCCGCGCCGGCTGTGATGCCATGGTGCGGCTCCGCAAACCGGACCGCCGCCGATGATCGAGTCCAATCCACGTTTCGACGATCTGCATGCGCGCTATGCAGCCTCGCTGGCGCGCAAGCTCGATGTCCTTGATGCCGCCTGGTGCGGCTTCGCGGCGAGCCCGCATGACGACGCGCGCCGTCGCGAACTGGAGACACAAGTGCACCGATTGGCCGGCTCCGCGCTCGCCTACGGCTACGAACGCCTTGGCGATTGCGCGCGCGTGGCCGATCAGCAGATGCACGGCTGGGACGAAAGTGCGCCGGACACGCGCGAAGCACCGACCGAATTCGCGCTGCGTCTCGCCGCGCCGGTGCGCCTGCTGCTGGACGAACTTCGCCGCGCCAGCGCGGAGGTCGTCGCGCAGCAGGCCAGCGACAGGGAAACCTTGCGCGTGCTGCTGGTCGAGGATGATCCGGTGCAGGCGATGCTGACCGGCGCCCAGCTGGAGGCCCGCGGCTGCACGGTGCGGATCGAGAACAGCGCAGACATGCTTTGGCAGATCCTCACGCACTGGTCCTGTCATGCGGTGGTGCTGGACTATTGGTTGCGTGGCGAGACCGCGACGGAGATCGCCGCCATGCTGCGCCGCGAACCGCAGTTCGCGCACGTCGCGCTGATCTGCTTCAGCGTCGAGCGCGACGAGCAAGTACTGCGCGCAGCGCTCGACGCCGGCTGCGATGCCGCGCTCGGCAAAGCCGAGGGGTCGGAGCGACTGCTCGCCCTGGTGCGCACCTGCGTTGCACGGCCCGACCGCAGCGGCAAGGAATTCGCCTGAGAGCGCGGCGCGTCGTGACGGCGCGGCGCTTTTCGCGGATCATGCCGGCTCGCCAACGAGACACGGCAGCAGCCCGCGATGCAGAGCTTCCCACCGATTTCCCTGATCGGCGTACCCACCGATATCGGCGCCGGCCATCGCGGCGCCTCGATGGGCCCCGAAGCCCTGCGGGTCGCCGGCCTCGGCGAAGCACTGCTCGCGCGCGGTCTCGACGTGGTCGACCGCGGCAATCTCGCCGGTCCTTTCAATCCATGGCAGCCGCCGGTCGATGGCTATCGTCATCTGGCCGATGTGGTCGCGTGGAATCGTGCGGTGATGCAGGCGGTCGGTGCCGAACTCGATGGCGAGCGCCTGCCGATCCTGCTCGGTGGCGATCACTGCCTGGCGATCGGTTCGATCGGCGCGGTTGCCAAGCATTGCCGCGAGCGCGGCAAGACACTGCGCGTGATCTGGCTCGACGCACACGCGGATTTCAACACTTCGACGATCACGCCCTCTGGTAACGTGCATGGCATGCCGGTCGCGTGCCTGTGCGGCTATGGTCCACGCGAATTGACTGAGCTCGGCGGCTCCGCGCCGATGCTGGATACCGCGACGATCCGCCAGATCGGCATCCGTTCGGTCGATCCGGGCGAGAAACGTCTGGTGCGCGAGGCCGGCCTAGACATCTATGACATGCGCTACATCGACGAGATCGGCATGATGCGAGTGATGGCCGAGGCGCTCGACGGCATCGACAAGAACACCCATCTGCACGTCAGCTTCGACGTCGATTTCCTCGACCCGACGATCGCCCCCGGCGTCGGCACGACGATCCCCGGCGGCCCGAACTACCGCGAAGCGCAGCTGTGCATGGAGATGATCGCCGACACCGGCCTGCTCGGCTCGCTCGACATCGTCGAGCTGAACCCCGCGCTGGACGTGCGCAATCAGACCGCGCTGCTCGCGGTCGACCTCGTCGAAAGCCTGTTCGGCAAGTCGACGTTGATGCGGGATTGAAGCCTGAAGCCTGAAATACGAAGGACATGGAGAGGGAAATTTCCCTGTTTATTTCTTCGTTCTCTTCGTCTTCCAGTCTTTTGCTGGCCTTACTCGAAGCCGTTCGAGAAAATCGTATCGGTGTTCACGGCGAAGCACGCCGCATTTTGCGAGATCAAGCTGCTCAGCGTGTTGATCTGGGTGGGATGGAACTGCAACACGTTGGCGCCGCCGCCGCAGCCTTGGAGGTTGCAGTAGCTCATCAAGGTGCCCGCTGGCGCGCCCGGACCTGAGGTCGGACAACTCGTCGCTCCCGAATAGCAAGCGGACTCGCCGCTGTAGCACTTGTCGATCGTGTTGCTGGCGGTGGGCGCAGCGCCACTCGCAGAGTTCGTGCAATGCGTGTGGTAGGCCCCGAAGTTGTGCCCGATCTCGTGGCCAACGATCAGGGCCGAATAACTGATTGGCACGCTCGAGTTGGTGAAGATCTGGTTGACGCTGTAGCTGCCGCCCTGCGATTGCGTTTCGCAATACGCATTGATCCAGGCGATACCGGAAGCCGAGTTGCCGCTGGTCGACTTGCCCGACAGCAGGATCGCGAAGCTGCGCGGGATGTTGCCGTAATGGTTCTGCCAGTAGGTGCCGAACTCGCCGAGATCGGCCTGGTCGGCCGGCGTGTTCGACTGCGTGTAGGGATCCGGCGCCGTGCGCAGGTTGGTGTTGCCTATCTGCAGGCGCACGTTGAGGTCGCGCTGATACATCACGTTCATCGCGCCAAACAAGTCGCCGATCCAGTCGGTCGCCGCTGTCGTGTCGTTCGAAAAGCGGCGCGACATGAACTCGTTGTCGGTGTCGATGGCGACGGTGGCGGCGCGCGGATTGCCGTTCGGCACGGTTCCGCTCAGCGCCAGCGTCAGAGAGTCGGGCGTCGCGCGACCGCTCGGCAGCGCATCGTCGCTCGGCACGATCTGCGGCACGACGCCGGCAGGCAGCGTGTCGACCGTCGGGCGCGCGCGCAGGCGCAGGCTGCCGCCGTCGCGTTCGCCCGAGAGCGAGAACGCACCGGCCGCTGCCGAACCGAAACCGGAAAGGCGGCCAAGATCCGGATCGAACGCCAGGTTCGCGCGCACGCTGCCATCCGCGCTCGCACCGATCAGATGAATCCGGCGACTGTGCGGCAGTTCCTGTTCGCCGCTCGCGCCGACCACGACGACGCGTGCGCCGGCTGCATACACCTCGATGCGCTCGAAGCGCAGGCTGGCGCTGCCACCGAAACCGTCGGGCACGTCATCGACGACGAGACTCGCGCCCGTCGGCAATGCCGCGAGGCGACCGCTCTGCGCCGCATCGAGCAGCAGCGTGTCGCTGGCCGCGAACGCATAGGCGGCATGGACGGTAAACAGGCAGACGATGAACCAACGCATGCTGCACTCCACGATACGTCGAGGGCGACAATGTACAGATTGTGTGTTGCGTTTCCGTCGACCCGATGTGAAACCGATGTCAGGGCGCCGACACAACCGGCGCGTCGCCGCGGAACAACGTCCAGCGCCGTGCGCCGATTCCCACGGATTGGCCCGCCTGCAGACGGTTGCCATCGAAGCGGCCGCGTTCGTGGATTGCCACGAGCGGCTTGGCCAGCGCCGGATGGCGCGCCTCGATGCGCACGGTCGGACCGAGATCGCGCACCACCTCGACGCGCGTCGGCGCGGCCGCATCCGGCTCGAAATCGAGATCGTGCGGCCGCACGAAGGCGACGATGTCGTCCGCGCCATGGCCGGACCAGCTCGCATGCAATGACGCCGGCAACTCATTGACCTCGCCCAGGAACCGGCACACGAACGGGCTGGCCGGCTGCGTGTACAGCGTCTGTGGATCGGTCAGCTGCTCGATGCGGCCTTGGTTCATCACGGCGATGCGGTCAGCCAGCTCGAACGCCTCTTCCTGATCGTGAGTGACGAACACGCTGGTCACATGGATGCGATCGTGCAGGCCGCGCAGCCAGCGACGCAGGTCGCCACGCACGCGCGCGTCGAGCGCGCCGAACGGCTCGTCGAGCAACAGGATCTCCGGCTCGACCGCCAATGCGCGTGCGAGAGCGACACGCTGGCGCTGGCCGCCGGACAGTTGCGCCGGAAAGCGTTGCGCGAGTTCGCCGAGCTGCACCAGATCGAGCAGTTCGCTGACCTTGCGCTTGAGCTCCTCGCGCTTCGGACGCAGACGCCAGCGCCGCACGCGCAGGCCGAACGCGATGTTCTCGAAGACCGTCAGGTGATTGAACAGCGCGTAATGCTGGAACACGAAACCGACGTGACGCTGGCGCGCACTGACGCGGCTGACGTCGCGACCATTGAACCGCACCGTGCCCTGATCCGGGAATTCGAGACCCGCGATCACCCGCAACAGGGTCGTCTTGCCGCAGCCGGAAGGTCCGAGCAGGGCGAGCAATTCACCCGACTCGATGCTCAGATCGATACCATTGAGCGCGGGCGCGTTGCCGTAGCTGTAACGGATGCCGGCGACGTCGATGCTCATGCGCCCGGCTCCGCCGCGCGCTGCGCACGCCAGCCGATGATCTGCTTCAGCACGAGCGTCAGCAGCGCGAACAACGCGAGCAGCGACGCCACCGCGAACGCCGCCGTGCGGTTGTATTCGTTGTAGAGGATTTCGACGTGCAGCGGCATCGTGTTGGTAAGGCCCCGGATGTGTCCTGAGACGACGGAAACGGCGCCGAATTCACCGATTGCGCGCGCGTTGCAGAGGATCACGCCGTACAGCAGGCCCCAGCCGATCTTCGGCAATGTCACGCGCCAGAACATCGCGAAACCGGAGGCGCCGAGTGTGATCGCTGCCTGCTCCTGATCGCTGCCCTGCGCCTGCATCAGCGGAATCAGTTCGCGTGCGACGAACGGGAATGTGACGAACGTCGTCGCCAGCACGATACCCGGAACCGCGAAGATGATCTTCATGTCATGCGCGGAGAGCCATGGCCCGAGCCAGCCCTGCGCACCGAACAGCAACACGAAGACCAGCCCGGCAATCACCGGCGACACCGCGAACGGCAGATCGATCAGGCTCAGCAGGACGCCCTTGCCGCGGAACGCGTAACGCGTGACCAGCCACGCTGCGGCGACGCCGAAGAGCGTGTTGAGCGGCACGGCGATCGCGGTGACCAGCAGCGTCAGCCGGATCGCGGCGCGCGCATCGGCATCGACCAGGCTCGCACGGTAGACCTCCCAGCCCTTGTCGAACGCATAAGCGAACACCGCGGCCAGCGGCAGCACGAGGAACAAGCCGACGAAGAGCAGTGCAATGGTCAGCAGGCTCCAGCGCAGCCAGCGCGGATCGCGCAACGCGGTCGACGGTTGGCGCGCGGCATGCAGGTTCATCGCGCCTCCGCCGAGCGGCGCCGCACGGTCCACAGCTGCAGCAGATTGATCGCGACCAAGGCAAGGAACGATGACGCCAGCAATACGACCGCGATCGCCGTCGCCCCGGCATAGTCGTACTGATCGAGTTTGGCGGTAATCAGCAGCGGTGTGATTTCCGACACCATCGGCATGTTGCCGGCGATGAAGATCACCGAACCGTATTCACCGATCGCGCGCGCAAATGCGAGCGCGAACCCGGCCAGGATCGCCGGCCACAAGGTCGGCAGCACGACGCGCCACAGCGTGGTCAGGCGGCCGGCGCCGAGCGTCGCCGCCGCTTCCTCGATGTCGGGCTCGAGCTGTTCCAGCACCGGCTGCACACTGCGCACGAGGAACGGCAGGCTGACGAAGATCATGGCGACGGTGATGCCGCTCGGCGTATAGGCGACCTTCCAGCCGGCCGCTTCGAGCCAGCGCCCGAGCGGGCCGTTCGATGCGTACAACGCGGTCAAGGTGATGCCGGCAACCGCCGTCGGCAGTGCAAACGGCAGATCGACCAGCGCGTCGACCAGCTTGCGACCCGGGAAGCGATAGCGCACCAATACCCAGGCCAGCAGTGGGCCGAGTACGAGATTGATCAGGCCGGCCAGCGCCGCGCAACCGAAGGTGACGCGATACGACGCCAGCGCGCGCGGCGACGAAACTGCCGCCCAGAATTGCGCCGGACCGAGCGTGGCCGACTTCAGCGCCAGCGCCGCCAGCGGAATCAGCACGATCAGTGCGAGGTAACTGACACACAGGCCGAACGTCAGCCCGAAGCCGGGCAGCGCGTGACGGCGCCACCGAAGACGCATGTTTTATCCGTAGGTAGTGGAACCGCCGACCTAATTCGCGCCGGGCACGTAGACCTGATCGAACGTGCCGCCGTCGGCGAAGTGGGTCTTCTGTGCCTTTTGCCAGCCGCCGAAGGCTTCGTCAATCGTGACCAGGTTCACCAGCGGAAAATCCGCTGCGTGTTTTGTGGCAACGGCCGCATCGCGCGGGCGGTAATGGTTCTTCGCGGCAATTTCCTGTCCCTGCGGCGTGTAGAGGAATTTGAGGTAGGCCTCGGCGACCTTGCGCGTGCCGCGCTTGTCGACGACCTTGTCGACGACCGACACCGGCGGTTCGGCCAGGATACTCAAGGAGGGCACCACGATCTCGAACTTGTCGGTGCCGCCGGACTCACCGAGCGCGAGCAGCGCCTCGTTCTCCCACGCGAGCAGCACGTCGCCCTGGCCGCGTTCGACGAAAGTGGTCGTCGCACCGCGCGCACCGCTGTCGAGCACCGGCACATTCTTCAGCAGCTTGCCGACGAAGGCCTGCGCGGCGGCATCGTCGCCGTACTTCTTCTTCGCGTAAGCCCAAGCCGCCAGGTAGTTCCAGCGCGCGCCGCCACTGGTCTTCGGATTCGGCGTGATCACGGCGACGCCGGGCTTGACCAGATCGTCCCAATCCTTGATGCCTTTCGGATTGCCCTTGCGCACGAGCAATACGACGGTCGAGGTGTATGGCGAGCTGTTGTCCGGCAGGCGCGTCTGCCAGTTCGCCGGCACCAGGTCGCCGTGCTCGTGCAGCGCATCGATGTCGTAGGCCAGCGCCAATGTCACGACATCGGCTTCGAGACCGTCGATGACCGCACGGCCCTGCTTGCCGGAGCCGCCATGCGATTGATTGATCGTGAGGGTTTCGCCAGCCTGCTGCTTCCACTGCGCGGCGAAGGCCGCGTTGACCTCGCGATACAGCTCTCGTGTCGGATCGTAGGACACATTGAGCAGGGTCGTGTCGGCGCGCGCCGACGCGATCAGGCCGAACGCGGCGGACACGAAGACGGCAACGAACATGCGTCGCATGACAATTCCCCATCGGAAGACGAATGGGGCGAGTCTGGCAGCGAATTCGTTAGACCGTCGTTAGCCGAACATGGCAATGTGCCATCAGGTCATGCACGCGCCGCCTGCCTGTCGGCGGCGCGTGCCCGTCTTCGAGACGAACTCAGAACTCGTAGGCGGCGCCGATGTAGAACGTCCGTCCGGCAGCGGGATCGATGCCGTTCGAGAAAACGCGGTTGTAGTACTTGCGGTCGGTGAGGTTCGATACACCGCCGAGCAGGCGTACCTGAGGAAGCACCCACCAGTCGGCCGAGAAATCCGCAACGGTGTAGGACGGTACCTTCGCAGGGATATAGTTCGTCGCGGTACTGATCGCCGCGTTGGAATCCTGGAAATACTGACTCGCCACGGACACCGCTGACAAGGCCAGCTTGAGCTTCTTGTCTTCCCGATAGGCCAGACCGACGCGCGCCAGGTAGTTCGGCGAGAACGCTGGGTGATTGCCGACCTTGACGGCCGGATTGTGAGTCGCCGTGAACTCCGCGTTGAGCAGGCTGAGATTCGCGAACACGGAGAAGTGCTGGCTGCTATGCGGATCATGTGCGGCCAGGAAGTCGTAGTCGATCTGGCCCTCGAAACCCCGATGGCGCGTGTCACCGGTGTTCACGTTGATCGTGTTGTTGGCGACGCCGGTCGGCTGGCCTTCGATACGGTCTTTCACGTTCACCCAGAACAGGCTCGCGTCGTAGAACAGGCCGGCGACCGGGGTGCCGTGCACGCCGCCTTCCCACGACAGCACGTGCGTCGGGTCGGGATCATTGGCCGGCGTCGGATCGAGATTGCCGAATGGCGAACCGACGTCGAAGTAGCGCACCGGGCGCCAGCCCTGCGACACATTGAAGTAGGTTTCGTTGCCATGACCGAAGTCGTTGCCGGCGCCGAGCCCGAACAGCGGCACGCGATGGTCGACGCTGCGATCGACCAAGCCGAGCTGGCCCGGTTGCCCGCGGTTGCCATGCAGGCTTTCATCGATATCGATGTTTTCATAGTCGAATCGGACCGACGGCACCAGGTGCCAGCCACCCTCGAAGCGGAATACGTTCTCGGCGAACACCGCACCATAATCGCTCGAACGCTGCTGACGCAGGATCGGCGTGCCGCTGCGATCGTATTGGTCGACGCGAAGATCCGTGGAGCTCCACTGCCGGAACGGCGCCTCGGAGTGATAGCCGGTGATGCCGACCGTGAACGCATTGCCGTGACCCCAGTGATGCACGACACGCGCGTCGACCCCGCCGAAACGGAATTGCTCGTCCTGCAGCGTGGTGGTGGTCGGCGGATTCGCCGGTGGCGAGGCGGCCTCGGAACGTGAGGCCTGATCCTGGTAGCCGTACCAGAATTTGCCGACAAACTCGGTGTCTTCGTCGAAGTGATGGTCGTGCGTCAGGCTGAGCACATAGCGCTGCGTCCACAGACGGTTGTCCGGCGTCGTGACGGCATGTTCGTCCTGTTGGAACAGCGGGTACGTCAGCTTGCCCGGATCGCCCGTATTCAGATCGTAGGCGTGGAAATCCAACGAGGTGTAGGACATATCGTCCGGTCGATAGCCCACATGGAAATCCAGGCCCTTCAGCTTTGAATCGCCGTTGTCGCGCTCGCCATCGCTCTTGCGATAATTGACATCGGCGAGGTAGTCCCACACACCCGACGTGCCGGATACCTGGTTGAACGTGCCAAACAAGCCGTTGCTGCCGACGATGTTCTCGCTGTAACCGGCGAGCTCGCGATCAGCGACCGGCTTGCGGCTGATCAGGTTCACCACCGGCGGCGGCTCCGGACCGTACAGCAGCGAGCTGCCGCCGCGGATCAGCTGCACTTCGGACAGCGTTTGCGGCAACGGGAAGGTGTAGACGGTCGGAAATCCGACCCAGTCGCCTTCGAGCGGAATGCCGTCGAGCATCACCGTCACGAATTCGGACTCCTGCGGATTGCCGATGCCGCGGTAGCTGAGGTTCAACTGGCCCGGCGACTGCTGCTCCGAGTAGAACAGACCGGGCGTCTGCGCAAACAAATCGCGCAGATTGTTGTCGACGACGGTCGGAATGTTGTCGAGCTTGGTGATCGAGGTCTTCTTGGTGACCGTGATCAGCGGGCCATCGACTTCCTTCATGATGTGCTGCAGCTTAGGCCGCGTGTCGTCCTGTGAGCGGCGATCGCGTACTTCGACCTTCGGCAGCTCGGCCGGTTTCTTCTGGTCGACCGGCGCGGCGTCCTGCGCATACGCACACACGCCAAGACAATTGGCTATCGCGAGCGCAAGCACGCCCGGCACGATGGCTATCGATTTCATGGGTTTCCTCGGGGCTGGCGCAGGCCCCCTGGTGGGCTGCGCAAGGCGTGCTTTATGACAGCCGGAAGCGGGGGGCGAACAGTGCATCAAGACCTAAATCTATAGGATGATTTCTAGTAGTCCTACAGACCGATTATTGGCACTGCAGGCGCGCGCGCGCCTGCTGGTCTGCGCGAAGGCTCAACGCGGCGCGGGATCCGGCACGAAGCCGCCCGGGAATGGACGCGGATCGGTGCGCACGATCGGCCGCGGCAGGATGCCCTGCGCGACCAGGTTCGGATAGCTGTCGTACCAGATCGACACGGTCTCGACCGGTCGACGTGAGGCGCGCTCGAAGGTCGTCGTGTCGACGTGCGCGTACTCGCGCGCGCCGTGGCCGGTGCCGAGGCGCTCGTCTTTTTTCGCCAAGCCATCCAGCCGTGCCTCGGCTTCCGGCGCGGCGGCCGGTCGTGCGGCGGAGTCCGCACTGGCCGCCGATGCCGGCGCCTGCGCGCGCTGCGCATTGGCACCCGCGCCACGTTGCGGTTCTGATTCGCGCGCGATCTTGTCGCGCTCCTCGCGCCAAACCGGCGCGCGCTCGGCAAACACGGCGACGCCGATCACGCCGACATTGGCCGGCCGGCCGGTGCGCGCGGCATAGCTGTTCGGCAACGCGGTGAAATTGAACTGCGCGATCTCATCGAGGTTCTTGCGCCAGCCGGCAATCTCGGTCGACTCCCACGCGTCGAGCACGTAGCCCGACTGCTCCGGACTCGCCGTTTCACCGGTGACCGCGTTGACGCCGTCCACGCTGAGCACCGCCATGACGCGGCCGCCGCTGCGATTGCTCAGGCGCACCGAGTAGCGATGGCCGGGCGTGCCGGCGACGTAGAGCTTGCCGTGATCGGCATAAGTCGGCAGCGTTGCGCCGGTATCGCGGTCGACGACGGCAAGATCGAGCAGATTGCCGGCATGGGCGCGGACGGATGCGGCGACGGCAAGCGAGGCAAGCAGGGCAGTGCAGAGCAGACGATGCATGGTGGACCTCCGGGTTGGTGGAGGCATGCAACGACGGCTCACGACGCGCGGGGTTAAGCCGGTGCGCGCATTCCCGTAAACTGCCAAGTCCCGCTCCTCCGAACTGCCCGCGTGAGCCAAGAAAAACGCCGCATCCTGACCGGTATCACCACCTCCGGCACGCCTCACCTCGGCAACTATGTCGGCGCGATCCGCCCGGCGATTGCAGCGAGCCGGCGCGCCGAGGCCGAGTCGTTCTACTTCCTTGCCGACTATCACGCGCTGGTCAAATGCGGCGAGCCGGAACGCGTGCAGCGGTCGACGCTGGAGATCGCGGCGACCTGGCTCGCCTGCGGGCTCGATCCGGACAAGGTGTTCTTCTACCGACAGTCGGATATCCCCGAGATTCCGGAACTGACCTGGCTGCTGACCTGCGTCACGGCAAAGGGCCTGCTCAACCGCGCGCATGCATACAAGGGTGCGGTCGACCAGAATACGGCCGCGGGCGAAGATCCCGATGCCGGCATCCATGCCGGCCTCTACATGTACCCGGTGCTGATGGCGGCGGATATCCTGATTTTCGGTGCGCACGAGGTTCCGGTCGGGCGCGACCAGATCCAGCACATCGAGATGGCGCGCGACATCGCGCAGCGCTTCAATCATCTGTACGCGGACGATCTGGCCAAGCGCGGCGTCCGCTTCACGCTGCCCGAAGCGAAGATTGAGGACAACGTCGCAACCTTGCCCGGCCTCGACGGCCGCAAGATGTCGAAGAGCTACAACAACACGATTCCGCTGTGGCTGCCGTCGAAGGAACTGGAGAAGGCGATCCTCGGCATCGTCACCGATTCGCGTGCGCCGGGCGAACCCAAGGATGCCGACAGCTCGAACATTTTCGCGATCTACCAGGCATTTGCGAGCGCAGACGAAACCGCAGCGATGCGCCAGGCCTTCGCCGACGGCATCGGCTGGGGCGAGGCGAAGAAGAAACTGTTCGAGCGCATCGATGCGGAGCTGGCAGCGCCACGCGAACGCTATAACGCCTTGATGGCCAAACCCGCGGCGATCGAAGACTTGCTGCTGGCCGGTGCGAAGAAGGCTCGCGATCGCAGCGCACCGTTCGTCGACTCGCTGCGCTGGGCGGCGGGCATTCGCCGCTTGACCGACCGCACGGCGGCCGTCCATGAGCATGCGACGACCGGGGCGAGCGACACTGCCGATAGGCATGTGGCTAAGGGCGCATCGGCGGAGTTCAAGCGCTATCGCGAAAGCGACGGGAAGTTCTACTTCAAGCTGGAGGACGGCGACGGCACCCTACTGCTACAAAGTCGCGCCTTCGACTCGCCGAAAGACGCCGGCCGCATCACCGCAGCGCTGATCGAAGCGGGTGACGACACGCCGGCGATTTTGGCGCTGCTGATCGAGAGTGCACCGATCGGCGAACCGCCGGCCATGGCCCCGATCGCCGCGGCGCTGGCGCAGCTCAAGACCGAGAATCTCGCGAAGAAGCGCGACAAGACGAGCTGAATCACCCGGATTCGTTCACGCCAAAGGTGCTGGATACCGGCTTTCGCCGGGATGACGAAGCGCTGAACGACGGGGAGTTCCATGGACGGCGAGTTCGATGATGGAGGCGGCACCGAACTCAAGTTGCCGTCATTCCCGCGCACGCGGGAATCCATTTTCTCGCCGCCGTGTCGGCGGCGAGGCGCCGGCGCCGCTTGAACGTCGGCGTTCCGAACCCCAGTAGCGAAACTCTGAGGCAGGACAAGCTTCCAAGGCCCGCCTCGCGCCACGCCCGACGCGTCGGCGTATCCTTCGCACCTTCCGATTTCTTGCTGAACGCCGTTCGTGCCGCAGATTTCCTTCCGCCTGGTCCTCCTGATCCTCGTCCTGCTGTACGTTGCCAGCGTGCTGTACGTGCACCTGCGTGGGCGCGCGCGGCTGAAATTCGGTCGCCAGCTGGTCGACCATTCCGGCCTTTTCGCACCGTACAACCTGCTGATGTACGCGTTCTCGGCGGTGAAGGCGGCGCCGATCCTGGAGCGCCCGAAGTTTCCGCATCTCGACCCGCTGCGCGACGGTTGGCGCGAGATCCGCGAGGAAGCGCTGCATCTGTTCGACGAGGGATATATCCGCGCCGCCGAGAAACACAACGACGCGAGTTTCGGCTCGTTCTTCAAGGAGGGCTGGAAGCGCTTTTACCTCAAGTGGTACGGCGAACCGCTGCCATCCGCGCATGCACTGTGTCCGAACACGGTTGCGCTGCTGGACAAGATTCCGTCGGTGAAGGCGGCGATGTTCGCGCTGCTGCCGCCCGGCAGCAAACTGAATCCGCATCGCGATCCGTTCGCCGGTTCGCTGCGCTATCACCTCGGACTCATCACGCCGAACTCGGACGACTGCCGCATCTTCGTCGACGGTCAGCTGTACGCCTGGCGCGATGGCGAGGACATCGTGTTCGACGAAACCTTCGTGCACTGGGCCGAGAACCGCACGGATCAGACGCGAGTGATCCTGTTCTGCGACGTCGAGCGCCCGCTGCATACCGCGCCGATGCGCGCGTTGAATCGTTTCGTCAGCCGCGTGCTCGGCCAGGCGACCGCGACGCAGAACCTCGCCGACGAGCATGTCGGCGCAGTCAACCGCCTGTACGCGCTGACACATCGCGTCGGCGAACTGCGCAAGCGGTTCAAACGCTGGTCGCCGTTGACCTATCGTCTGACGCGTGTCGTGCTGATCGCGCTGGTGCTCGGCTGGCTGCTGCTGCCGTGGCTGCCGCTGCGTGCGTGAGGCTTCATGCGGCAGCGGCGAATTCGCCGGCCGCGTCTGCCGCCAACGCATCGAAGTAGTCGCGCGTCAGGCGACTCTGCTCGGCCGCTGTTTCCGCACGATTGACGACCGCACGGAATGCCGCGTTCTCAGGACGATCCTTCGCGTACCAGCCGAGATGCTTGCGCGCGATGCGTACGCCCTGCCGTTCACCGTAGAACGCATGCAGATCGTCGAGATGCCCGAGCAGGATGCCCTGCACCTCGCGCGGCGACGGCGGCGGCAAGGTCTGGCCGGTCGCGAGGTAGTGCGCGATCTCTCGAAAGATCCAGGGCCGCCCCTGCGCGGCGCGGCCGATCATCACGGCGTCGGCTTTCGTGTAATCGAGCACGAAACGCGCGCGCTGCGCTGAATCGACGTCACCGTTGGCGAACACGGGGATGCGGATCGCCGCCTTGATCGCCGCGATCGTGTCGTACTCGGCCTCGCCTTCATACAGATCCGCGCGCGTGCGGCCGTGCACGGCCAGCGCCGCGATGCCGGCATCCTCGGCCATCTTCGCGATCACCAGGCCGTTGCGATTGTCGCGATTCCAACCCGTACGGATCTTCAGCGTGACTGGCACTTCGACTGCGCGCACCACGGCAGTGAGAATGCGTGCGACCAGCGGTTCGTCCTGCAGCAGTGCGCTGCCGGACCAGACATGGCAGACCTTTTTCGCCGGACAGCCCATGTTGATGTCGACGATCTGCGCGCCGTGCGCCACGTTGTAGCGCGCCGCCTCGGCGAGCATCTGCGGATCGTAGCCAGCGATCTGTACGCTGACCGGGTCGGGTTCGCCGACGTGATCCATGCGTTGCAGCGACTTGCGTGTCGTCCACAGGCGTGGATCGGCCGTCGTCATCTCAGACACGGCCAAGCCCGTACCCAGCCGCTTGCACAGCTGGCGGAACGGCTTGTCGGTGACCCCGGCCATCGGCGCGAGCACGACGGGCGGATTGATGGAGTGGCGTCCAATCTGCATTCGCGCATTCTACCCGGCGCGCGCGCAGGTCATACCCAGCCGGTAAACTTGCAGGCCGCCTTGTCACTTCTTATCTGCCGTGAATCCGATCCCACGCCCCGTCCATTCGCGCGGTCGCCGCCGGCGAGAGACCCTGCGCTGATGGTCTTGCTCGAACAGTTGATCCGCCTGTTCACCGAGCACGGCTACCTCGCCGTCTTCGGCGTGCTGTTCATCAGTGGACTCGGCCTGCCGATCCCGGAGGACATCACGCTGGTCGCAGGCGGCATCATCGCAGGCCTCGGCTACGCCAATCCCCACGTGATGTGCCTGATCGGCCTGGTCGGTGTGTTGTTCGGCGACTCGATGATGTTTCTGCTCGGTCATCAGCTCGGTCTGCGCGCGCTGCGCCTGCGCTGGGTCACGGTGGTGTTGACGCCGCGCCGCTACGCGAAGGTGCAGCATCGTTTCGACCGCTACGGCAACCGCATGATTTTCGTCGCACGCTTCCTGCCGGGGCTGCGCACGGCGCTGTTTCTCACCGCAGGCATGACGCATCGCGTCTCGTTCGCGCGGTTCATCCTGTTCGACGGCTTCGCCGCGTTGATTTCGGTGCCGCTGTGGGTCTATCTCGGCTATTTCGGCGCCGAGAACCATCACGAGCTGCTCGCCTGGGTCAAGCGCGGCGAGAGCGTCATCGCAGTCTGTGCGGTCGCGCTGGTTCTGATTGCCGGCTGGCTCTGGTGGAGGCGCCGCGGCCGCGCGCGCTCGCGCCTGCGCGCCTTCCGCGCGCACCGTGCCGCGCGGCATACGCGCGACGCCGGCCACTGACGACTGCTGGCCTCAAGCGCCGCTGCAAAACGCGTCGTGACCTCGTCAAAGCGCGGCATCGCCGGCGCTGGTCGTGTCGATCGTCGTCACACGCTCGGCGCTGACGCGATAGAACGCCACGTTGTCGCCGCGGCGTTCATCCTGCGCATGCGAGACCAAGCAACCTTGCGCAGCGAGCGTGATCACGAGGGTCGGAACACGCCATTTGCGTGCGAGCGCGTGCAGCTCGGCGTCCGCGCGCGCTCAGCGACGCGGCTTCGGCACGCTCGCCGCGATGCGTTCGAGCAGGGCGAACTCGGTCTCGTTCGGCGTCAACGCGTCGCAGTCGCGCAACAGCCTATCGTCGACGTCCGCATGCATCGGCTCCGGATTCAGCACGCGGAGTAGTCGATGCCACGCCCTGGCGCGCACACGCCACGGCCTGGTTGAATCCCCTGCCGCCGGCCGCGGGTGTGCGATCGACGCGCCAGGCGTCGTCCTGGTTGTAACTTCCGACGACGATGATGTTCGGATGCATGCGGAGGAGTCGCCGGGTTCTACGGGCGCTCGGCGCAAGGGCCTCGACTACAACTGCTCGAGGACCCCCGCAATCGTGGCCGTCATGAACGTTGCGATCGAGCCACCGAGCACTGCGCGCAGTCCCAAACGGGCGAGGTCCGCACGCCGGTTCGGTGCGAGGCCGCCGATACCGCCAATCTGGATCGCGATCGAGGAGAAATTCGCGAAGCCGCACAAGGCATACGTTGCGATCAGCTGACTCTGGCGCGTCATCTGGTCCAGATGCCTGGACATGTCGACATAGGCGACGAATTCGTTGATGACGACCTTCTCGCCAATGAAGCTGCCGACCAGCGGTGCGTCCTGCCACGGCACGCCGATCAGCCAGGCGAGCGGCGCCAGCACCCAGCCGAACACAGTCTGCAGCGACAGCTCGACCGGGTGACCGGCATGCGCCGACAGCCAGCCGTTGATGGAAGAGGCTGCGTCGCCTGCCCAGGCATGCATACCGAGCCATTGGATCGGCGCGTTCGCCAATGCGACCAGTGCGATGAAGGCGAGCAGCATCGCACCGACGTTGAGGGCCAGGCGCAGGCCGTCGGCGGCACCGGTCGCAGCCGCGTCGATTACATTGGCGGTGGTCTTCTCGACGTCGAGCTTGACCGTGCCGCGCGTCAGCGGCTCCTGCGTTTCCGGCACCAGGATCTTCGCCAGCATCAGGGTCGCCGGCGCCGCCATGATGCTGGCGGTCAGCAGGTGGGTGGCGAAGAACACGCGCTGTCCCTCGTCACCGCCACCGAGCAGGCCGACGTAGGCGGCCATCACGGAGCCGGCGATATGCGCCATGCCCCCGATCATCACCGTCATCAGCTCGGACTGCGTCATGCGCTCGATATACGGCTTGATCGTCAGCGGCGCCTCGGTCTGACCAATGAACACGCTGGCGCAGACCGAAGTCGTTTCCGCACCCGACACGTTCATGACCTTGGTGATGACCCAGGCCATGCCCTTGACGATCTGCTGCATGATGCCGAGGTGGTACAGCACGCCGGTCAACGCGGCGAAGAAGATGATCGTCGGCAGCACTTGCACGGCGAACACGAAACCGAATTTCGATATATCCATGAAGCCGCCGAAGATGAACTCGGAGCCGACGCGGACGAAATCGAGCAGCTTGACGAAACCTTTCGCGATGCCGTCGAAGATCTCGCGGCCGAGCGGCAGCTTCAACACCAGCGAGGCGAACACGATCTGCAGCGCGACGCCGGTCGCGACGAGTTTCCAGTCGACCGCGCGCTTGTTGTTGGAGAACACGAACGCGAGCGCGACCAGTACAGCGAGGCCGAACAGGCCGAATGCGATGGATCCCAGCGCTTGCATCCGCCATCCTCCCGCAGCGCCCGCGCGCCGGTCAATCCAGTGAGCGTAGAGCAGCGGCAAACGGCGGCGCAAGGCGCGTGATCGACTCGTCGCGGTGACAGAGCAACGCGCGCAGCCCCGCCCGCGGCAGCATCGCGCTGCGTCATTGTTCCATGCGGCGACGTGCAGGCGCAGACTGACTTTGACGCTTCGCAGCAAATGTGCTCTAGTCGCGGGCGAGTGGCAGCTTCCCCGGGGCGATTTCTGAATGGACGTATAGACGCCCATTCTTCGAGAGTCGCCGACATCCGCGTCACCCGCGAAGCCGCCCGTGCAAAGGTACGGCACGAATGGCAAGCCAGCACACCGGGCTGTACGACCCGAGCTACGAACGCGACAGCTGCGGCTTCGGCCTGATCGCGCAGCTCGATGCGCGCGCGAGCAACCACGTCGTCGAGATGGCCTTCAGCGCACTGGAACGTCTCGCGCACCGCGGCGCGGTCGGTGCCGACGGTCTCAGCGGCGACGGCTGCGGCATTTTGCTGCACCGTCCAGTCGGCTGGTTGCGCGCGCTCGCGCAAGAAGCCGGCATCGAACTCGACGATCGCTTCGCGGCGGGACTGGTGTTCCTCTCTCCGGATCCGGTACGGCGCGAGCAGTCGATCGGCGAACTCGAGGCGCGCCTGCGCGACGAAGGTTTCGGCATCGCTGGCTGGCGCGAGGTGCCGGTCGATCTCGCCGTCTGCGGCGTGCAGGCCGCGGCTTCGTTGCCCCGTATCGCGCAGATTTTCGTGAATGCGCCAGACACGGCCGACTTCGATGAGGCCGCCTTCGATCGCAAGCTGTATCGCGCGCGGCGCCTCGCCACCAACGCGCTGCCGGACGAGGAGCACTTCTACGTCATCTCGCTGTCGGCCTCGATGATCGGCTACAAGGCGATGGTGCTGCCGGGCGCCCTGCGCCGCTTCTACCCGGATCTCGCGCGACCGGATCTCGCCGCCTGCGCGGCGGTGTTCCACAACCGCTTCTCGACCAACACGACGCCGCAGTGGCGGCTGGCGCAGCCGTTCCGCTATCTCGCGCACAACGGCGAGATCAACACGATCCGCGCCAACCGCAGCTGGATGTCCGCGCGCGCGCGCAAGCTGATCTCGCCGCAATTCGATTTCTCGACGCTGGGCGCGCTGGTGACGATGTCGGGCTCGGATTCGCAGAGCCTCGACAACGCGCTCGAACTCCTGCTGATCGGCGGCATCGCGTTGCCGACGGCGATGCGCATCCTGGTGCCGCCGGCCTGGTCGGCGCATGAAGACGTCGATGGCGATCTCGCGGCGTTCTACGAATACTACGGCCTGCATACCGAGCCCTGGGACGGCCCGGCGGGCCTGGTCATGTGTGACGGCCGCTACGCGGCCTGTGCACTCGACCGCAACGGGTTGCGTCCAGCGCGCTGGGCGCTGTCCGACGATCGCCATCTGATCATCGCGTCGGAAGCCGGCATCTGGGACTACCCGGATTCGGCCATCGTTGAGAAAGGCCGCCTCGGTCCGGGCGAGATGATTGCGGTCGACTTCAATGAGCGGCGCCTGCTGAAGAGCGCGGACATCGACGCGCTCAATCGTGGCCTTGCACCGTTCAAGCGCTGGCTGCGCGATGGCGTGACCTATCTCGAATCGCATCTGATCGACCCGAGCCTGGCCGCGGAGCCCTTTCCGGACGGCACCCTTGCGCGCTTCCAGAAGCTGTTCGGCCTCTCGCGCGAGGAACGCGACACCGTGCTGACCGCGCTCGCCGAGGATGGCGTCGAGGCGACCGGCTCGATGGGCGACGACACGCCGGTGGCGGCGTTGTCCGGCGAGGCGCGGCCGCTGTACGACTATTTCCGCCAGGCGTTTGCGCAGGTGACCAATCCGCCGATCGATCCCTTGCGCGAAACCGCGGTGATGTCGCTGGTCACGCAGATCGGTCCGGAGGGCAATATCTTCGAACTGTCGGCCGACAACGCGAAGCAGGTGCTGCTGACTTCGCCGGTGTTGTCGCAGCGCAAACTGCGCCAGCTGCTCGCGTTGCCGCAGTTCGCCAATGCGCAATGTTTCGTCGACCTGTATTACCGCGAGAACGAAGGGCTCGAAGCCGCGCTCAATCGCCTCTGCATCGAGGCGACGACGGCGGTGCGCGGCGGTGCCAAGCTGGTCTTCCTGAGCGACCGCTATCCGCCGCAACAGCCCGACAAGCTGCCGATCCACGCGCTGCTCGCGACCGGTGCGATCCACCAGGCGCTCGTCGCGGCGCAGCTGCGCTGCGACTGCAACATCCTGGTCGAGACCGGCAACGCACGTGACGCGCACCATTTCGCCTGCCTGATCGGCTTCGGCGCCTCGGCGGTGTATCCGTATCTGGCCTACCAGACCTTGTTCGACCTCGGCCGCAACGGGCGCATTCGCGAGCACGATGGCGAGCCGCGCGAGCTCGGCCGCAGTTATCGCAAGGGTATTCGCAAGGGCCTGCTCAAGATCATCTCGAAGATGGGCATCTCGACGATCGCCGGCTATCGCGGCGCGCAACTGTTCGAGATCGTCGGCCTCGAACGCGAGATTGTCGATCTGTGCTTCACCGGCGCGCCGGCGCGAATCGGCGGCACGCGCTTCGTCGATCTCGAAGCCGAGCAGCGCGCCTGTGTCGCTGCCGCCTTCGACGACGAGGCGCATCTGTTGCCGGGCGGCCTGTTGAAATACGTGCACGGCAGCGAATACCACGCGTACAACCCGGATGTCGTCGGCGCCTTGCAGCGCGCGGTGTCGACGGGCGACGTCGAGGACTATCGCAGCTACGCCGATCTGGTCGATCTGCGCACACCGGCGGCGCTGCGCGATCTGCTCGAATTCCGCGGCGATGCGATGCCGATTCCGCTCGACGAAGTGGAATCGGTCGAATCGATCCTGCAGCGTTTCGACTCCGCCGGCATGTCGCTCGGCGCATTGTCGCCCGAGGCGCACGAGACGCTGGCGCAGGCGATGAACCGGCTCGGCGCGCGCTCGAACTCGGGTGAAGGTGGCGAAGACCCGGCGCGCTATGGCACCGACAAGATGTCGAAGATCAAGCAGGTAGCGTCGGCGAGGTTCGGCGTGACGCCGGAATATCTCGTCAATGCCGAGGTACTGCAGATCAAGATCGCGCAGGGCGCCAAACCCGGCGAAGGCGGCCAGTTGCCCGGACACAAGGTCAACGAACTCATCGCGCGGCTGCGCTACGCGCGACCAGGCATCGGCTTGATCTCGCCGCCGCCGCATCACGACATCTACTCGATCGAGGATCTGGCGCAACTGATCTTCGACCTGAAGGAGGTCAATCCGGACGCACTGGTGTCGGTCAAGCTGGTTGCGCACGCCGGCGTCGGCACGATCGCGGCCGGTGTGGTCAAGGCGTATGCCGACCTGATCACGATCTCCGGCCACGACGGCGGTACCGGCGCGAGTCCGCTGACGTCGATCCGCTACGCCGGCGTGCCGTGGGAACTCGGCCTCGCCGAAGCGCACGAAACGCTCCGCCGCAATGGCCTGCGCGATCGCGTGCGCCTTCAGACCGACGGCGGCCTGAAGACCGGTCTCGACGTGATCAAGGCCGCGATCCTCGGCGCCGAGAGCTTCGGCTTCGGCACCGCACCGATGATCGCGATGGGCTGCAAATATTTGCGCATCTGCCATCTGAACACCTGCGCGACCGGCGTTGCGACCCAGCTCGACGTGTTGCGCAAGAAACACTTCGTCGGCACCGTGGAAAAGGTTATGCGGTATTTCCAATTCGTCGCCGACGACGTGCGTACGCACCTCGCACGGCTTGGCGTGCGTCGACTGGAAGACCTCGTCGGCCGCGTCGATCTGCTGCAACGGCGTACGGATCTCGTCGGCAAGCCGAGCCGCATCGATCTGGCGCCCCTGCTGAACGCGGCGGGCCTCGTCGACGACAGTGCACAGGTCTGCTCGGGCGCGCGCAACGTGCCACGCGATCCCGCCACGCTCGCCGCGAAGATCGGCCAGGACACGCGTTTTGCGGTCGAGCACAAACGCGGCGGCGAGTTCCACTACGCCGTGCACAACACCGATCGTTCACTGGGTGCGCGACTTTCCGGCGAGGTCGCGCGTGCGCACGGGGACCACGGCATGGACGACAAGCCGATCACGCTGCGCCTGTCCGGCAGTGCCGGCCAGAGCCTGGGCGCGTGGAACGCAGGCGGCGTGCATATCGTGCTCGAAGGCGAGGCGAACGACGGCGTTGGCAAGGGCATGACCGGCGGGCGCATCGTCGTGCATCCGCCGAAGAACGCCGGCTTCGTCGCGCGCGATGCGGTCATCGTCGGCAACACCTGCTTGTATGGCGCCACCGGCGGTGAATTCTATGCGGCCGGCTGCGCCGGCGAGCGCTTCGCCGTGCGCAACTCCGGCGCGCTGGCGGTCGTCGAAGGCAGCGGCGATCACACCTGCGAATACATGACCGGCGGCATCGTCGTCGTACTCGGCCGCACCGGCATCAATTTTGGCGCCGGCATGACCGGTGGCTTCGGCTATGTGCTCGACACCGAACGTGACTTCGTCGACCGCTACAACCACGAGCTGATCGATATCCAGCGCATCTCGCCGGAAGGCATGGAAAATCACCTGCAGCATCTGTCCGGCCTGATCGCCGCGCACGTCGCGGCGACCGGCAGTGTGTGGGGGGCGCAGATCCAGGATCACTTCCGCGACCTGCTCGGCAAATTCTGGCTGGTCAAGCCGAAGGCGGCCAGCGTCGACTCGCTGATCGATGAATTGAGGCGCGCGGCATGAAGGAGAAGATCCCTTATTTCATCGAAGTGCCGCGCGCGACGCCGCGCGAAGTGCCGGTTGCGGTGCGCGTGCTCGGCTGGGGCGAGATCTACGG
>JBDTYM010000028.1:0-43675 GCA_040005635.1 Dokdonella sp.
ATCCTGATGGATGGGTGTGCGACTTGTTTGAATTGTGGGTATTCGAAGTGCGGGTAGGTCTCGACGATGCCAGAGGGCATTATCATTAATCACGAAGAAATAATTCGTCTGCTGGAATCCGGCAAATTCGAAGACTTGATTGGAGTTTTCGAAAATGAGCGCCTGGAGTGCAAGCAGCAGCCCTACGATCTTGAAAGTGATAAAAATAAAGTAGAGTTCTCTAAAGACGTCTCCGCCATGGCAAACGCGGACGGCGGTGTAATCCTTCTGGGGTATCGAACAGAAAAACAACAAGATCATGCAGATGACAAAATAGTGAGCTTTCGACCGCTCCCACTAGAAAAAATAGATACCGCTAAGATGAAGGCGATTCTTAGTGACCGGCTATATCCAAACATCGACATCGACATAAGAGTCTACAAGGCGAACGAAAATTCGTGTGCTGTATCTATCCGAGTTCGTAAAGCCGCTGCTGGAGAACTGCCGATATTGGTTCGAAAACCTCTATTGGATGATAAGGCGCAGTCGGGATATCTATTCGGCCTCTTTGAGCGGAAGCTAGCACATACGACTAATTTTCCGATCGACCGCTTTCATGCGCTACTTCGAAGAGGTATGACGGAATCCACCATCAATTTAGCGCTCGAGTCTTTGCAGTCCCAAATTGCTGCACTCGACCGTTCTGCATCGCCGTCTCAGACAGCTAAGCATGCTGATGGGTGCGACTATGGGGCATCTTCGCCGTCGGCAACTATGCCAAATCCTGACGTCTATGAGGGATTGCAACATATTATCGATAAGGCTGTTCGCGATGCAGGACTGGCGGATGAGCCCACGTTCACACTTGCTGCGCAGCCGATTCCGGCAATAAATCTTCTAGAGCTTTTCGACGGGCGTGGATCGAAGCTAGTGTCATTAATTAATAGCCCCCCTGAGATACGGGTCGGTGGATTCGATCTCGACTTAGGGGGAAATTCTAGAATAGTTGAGGGGCTGAAGCGCGTAACGGTGGCTGAAAATTATGGTATATGCGAAGTTTATAAGAGCGGTATAATTATTTATTCTTTCAAAGCGGATCAGGAGGGCCTAAGCTGGGGGCGGCGCGAACAGCAGCGCGAATCTCTTCTTATAAATCAGCTGACGTTGGCGGAAAAGATTTATCTTTTTGCGAAATTCGTGTCTTCCGTTTATGTCGACTATGTTCGTGGCGGCGTAGTGTCATTCTTGGTTCAGCTTGAGCGAACCTCAGTTAATGGAAAAACTCCGAGATTGGAGGGGGGGAGTTTGGGCGATTTTCCACGGACTAGTAAATCGGCCCCTGCGGAATATTTTTATAAATCGGTTGAGATATCCGCTAGTGAGATCACACGGCCCGCTCATATTGCAGAAGAAATTCTCAAATTAATCTATAACTGGTTTGGATTTGATAACAGCCAAATACCGTATCTGGTAGACAAGATCAACGGTGGTGGTATAGACGTTGAATCGCTACAGAGCCGCGGATAAATAACGAGTAGTGGGAGTAATGGCGGAGTAGTGGGGCCGTAGCTCGTCAACTCTAGTAGTCCGTTTACTGTAACCCGATAACAGTATATTGCCGAGGAGCTCACGTCATGCGCTATGCGATGTTTGAACAGCAGAGGAATGTACTCATCCTGCTTGCCCGCATCCTGATGATGCTGTTGTTCGTGATCTTCGGCGCGGAAAAGTTGATCGGGTTCGCTGGAACGGTTGCCTATATGACGTCGTTGGGTCTACCCCTGCCAACGGTATCCGCTGCCGTCGTCGTCATCATGGAACTCTTCGTGGGGATCGCGCTGGCGATTGGGTTCTACACGCGGCCGCTCGCGCTGCTGCTCGCGCTCTACACCCTCGGCACGGCCCTGATCGGCCATCACTACTGGACGCTGAGCGGCGATGCTCACGCCGAGAACATGGTCAGCTTCTACAAGAACATCAGCATCATCGGCGGGCTCTTGCTGTTGTGCGTCGTTGGCCCCGGAAAGTATTCGATCGACAAGAGATGAGCGTGTACAGGGGCAATGGGGGTGCAGCCAATTAAGTCGGCGGAGTGGCGTCGGCTTCGCTCATGACGTGACCAATCATCTCTGCGCCCGCATCACCTACGACTACTTCGATGCCCAAGCATGCGGCATTCATTTGGATTCCGGTTTGATCGCCGTGAGCGGCGAATACCGCTTTTTGCCCGTGTCTGGCAGCAGCGGGTCAATGCGCTCGGAGTGAGTTATCCAGGCTCCGAATCGATTCCAAATCGGGATCTGACCACGAAAGACTTGGAATGAATGTCACGTCAATTCCCCGCGTGTCGAATGGGCCATCGAATCCGCAGTCAGCCAGTCGTCCGCAGCGCGAAGCGTTACCCAGCCGGCGCCTCTTCCAGCAACTCGCGGTAGCCCTCGCCAAGGCCGGCGGCCATCTGTCCTAGAGCCTTCTGGCGGCTGAGCAAGCGACGTGCGAGTTCTTGCGGTGTTTCCTTGTCGTTGTCCGACACGTCCGTGAGCTGGTCGACGGCGACGGTCTGTGCGTGCAGGACCACGTCCTGCAGCTCGTAAACCTTGGCGACGCGCATGGTCCAGCGGTAGTCGGCGTACTGGATCGCGCCGGTCGCGAGCGCGGCGCGCCAGGCGGCCTCGGACAACAGGGCGAGGTTCATGTCGACCTTGATCTCGCCATGCGCGTCCGGCTTTTCGCCGGCGACAGCGGTGAGGTTGTCGACGATCATCGTATTGCGTGCTCGAAGGTTTTCGAGATCGCCGGCGTTCTCGCGGACTTCGGCGAGGATCGCCGTGCGCGCCTGCGCGGCCAGCTCCGCATGCTGCTGGTTCTCGCGCCAGACACCGAATGCCTGCGCGAGCAACAGCGCCAGCACCACCGACGCGGCCTCGATCATGATCTCCGGCAGCTTTTCGCGCAGGCGCGTTCGCAGGGCGGGTTGTTGGGTGAGGCGGGCATCGCTCATGGATCGGTTGGCGACGAGGGGGAGTGCGGAGTTTAGCGCCAGCGATTGCAAACTCACGAGGGCGCCGGGTGAGCGACTTCGGTCACCATGCGCTTGCTTCGACGTTCCGAGTAGTTGCGTCGTGGCCCCAATTGATGGGGTCGTAGCCCGTTAAATTGACCTGCTTGAGCGCGTGGGCGCCCCGCGGAGCGCGCCGGCCGGTACTCCGTGCGGGCCGCTCGGCCGTCAAACAAGTTTGCATTGCACGCCGCATGTAACGCCTAGACTGACATCGGGACGCGGCGTTGCGAAGGCGCCGCGAAATGGAATGGCCCGCCACTCGCAGGGAACGCCATGCACAAATCACTTCTTCCGTTGTTTCTACTCATCCCGCTCGCCGTGAACGCGCAGCCCAATTGCGTCGCTCCGTCCGCACGCAATGTCGTCCTGGCGACGGGGCCTGTCGATCTCACGGATGGGTGGGGTGGAGACTGGTTGCTGCAAAACGTGGACACGTCCCATCGCATCTTCCTGCGTCACTGCGATGTGAAGGTCTCCAACGCCGCGTGCTATTACGCCGTAGACGTCGTGCCCGGCAGGTACTACTTCAAGGAAGTGGCGCCGGGCGCCAAGAACAGCCTGCTGTATCCGGTATCGCGCAAGTCGCTGTGGTTCGAGATCACCGGGAAGGGCGTCGACTACATCGGCGACTGGTCGATCGAGCGCGACAGTGATCGGCTGGTGAGGAAGCTCGAGGTCAAATACAGCATCAAGAGTCTGGATCGGATGATCGATGCCTGCCAAATCTCTGGAAAGAAGCAGTTCCTCGCCAGAACCCAGGCACCTGCGCAGGAGATCGTGGACTAGCGCGCAACGGGAACGAGGCGATTCGCCGGGGTGCAGTCCTCGGTTGTGAACACGGATCAAAGCGCAATCGGGTGAATGGGATCACTTGGACCCGACGCGGCATAAACCGTCTGGAGTGAGTGACTCATTGAAGACGGAGACCGGAGTGCAATTCGCTCAGGAAATTCCACTCCGGCCCATGGCATCGCAAGCTACGCAGCATTGCCCACCATGCCGTGCGGGTCGAGCACGAATTTGACCGCCGCGCCCTTGTCGAATGCAGCGTAGCCCTTCACCGCTTCCTCGAGTGGGATCACCTGCGCGTTGACGATGTCGGCAATCGGCAGGCGGTCGTGCAGGATGGCCTGCATCAACTGGCGGTTGTAGCGCAGGGTCGGGGTCTGGCCGGTGTTGAACGAGTGCGACTTCGACCAGCCCAAACCGAAGTTGAGGGACAACGCGCCCTTGGCCGACTGTTCGTCGTGCGAGCCGGGGTCGCGGGTTACGTAGAGGCCGGGAATGCCGATCGATCCGGCGTAACGCGTGACCTCCATCGCCTGGTTGAGGACGACGGCGGGTTGCTCGCTGCCACCGTGCCCCTTCGCTTCGAAACCGACGGCGTCGATGAAGCTGTCGACCACCGGTTCGCCGATGACATGATCGACGAGGTCGCCGAGACGGTCGCTGCCATTGAGGTCGATCGGCTCGAAGCCGACCTTCTTCGCGTGCGCGAGTCGATCGAGATTGGTATCGCCGATCATCACGACCGCCGCGCCGAGAATCCGCGCGGACGCCGCAGCGGCGAGTCCGACCGGACCGCAACCGGCGACGTAGACGGTCGAGCCCACCGCGACGCCCGCGCGCAGAGCGGCATGAAAACCGGTCGGCAGGATGTCGGTCAACATCGTCAGATCGCGGATCTTCGCGAGCGCCTGGTCGCGATCCTTGAACTTGAGCAGATTGAAGTCGGCGTACGGCACCATGACGTAGCGCGCCTGACCGCCGATCCAGCCGCCCATGTCGACATAGCCGTAGGCGCCTCCGGGCAGACCCGGATTGACCGTCATGCACACACCGGTGTCGCCCGCACGGCAGGTGCGGCAGCGCCCGCAGGCCACGTTGAACGGCACCGACACGATGTCGCCGATGTCGAGGAATTCGACATCCACGCCTTTCTCGATCACCTCGCCGGTGATCTCGTGACCGAGCACGAGACCGGCCGGCGCCGACGTGCGTCCGCGCACCATGTGTTGGTCCGAGCCGCAGATGTTGGTCGACACGATCTTCAGGATCACGCCGTGATTGATCTTGCGCCCTTTGGGATCGGCGAAAACCGGATCGGGAATATCCTGCACTTCCACGACGCCGGGCTTGAGATAGACAACGCCACGATTCTTGCTCATCGAAGTAGTCCTTGGTGTCGTTTCAGAGAGCCGCTGCGGCGGCTTCGGCAATGGCCTGATCTTGCGCGCCGGTGCCGCCGCTGACACCGACCGACCCGATGACGACATCGCCGCTCTTGAGCGGTACGCCGCCCGCAAAAATCATCACGCGTCCGTGATTGGAGGCATGGATGCCGTAGAACTGTTGGCCTGGCTGCGCGAGGGGTGCGAGATCCTTCGTCGCGATGTTGAATGCCCGCGACGTGAAGGCCTTGCTGATTGCGATGTCGATGCTGCCGAGCCAGGCGTCGTCCATGCGTGCAAACGCGAGCAGGTTGCCGCCGGCGTCGGCGACCGCGATGTTGGAGGGCGATGTGATGGCGACCGCCTTGGCGATTCCGGCCTTGATGATGCGCTGGGTGTCTTCCAGCGATATGGATTTGGTCGTGTGCATGCTTGGATTCCTTGGGCTTATGCGTGGAGGAGGGTGGGTCTGCGTGGATTCGTCCTGCGACGTAGGTCTGCGTCAGAAAGTCGCGTAGGCCGCCGGACGTCCGTCGAGGGGGTCGAGCGGGCAGGCAGCTGACCCTCGGCACGGTTGCGCGAGCGACCAGCGCTTGACCCGACGGCGGATTCGATAGGAAGCCGCGCGTTGCCAGCAGTCGATTGCTGGTGGGATGTCGCGCGATCGACGCAACCGTTGCTGCGATCTGCGACGTAACGCAGGCCTTCACCAAGCCGCTGCGTATTGGCGGATTCCATCGGAGTCATCGCATTCGAATCGGTGAGCGGGCGGTTTCCTGTCGTGCCGGTGTGCCCAATCGAATCTAGCGCCGCAGATCTGGCGAATCTTGTATGTCCTTGCTATCGCGCTTTGCGCGCGGCACGGACCACGCTCCGCATCGGAAGCCGGCGACGAAAAACCCGAGTTGGAGTGCGCTTGCGGGAGAGAGATTCCTTAGCGGGTCGCGTCGATCGGCATCCCCGTCTCGCCGCGTGGCACCGATGCTCTCAGGAGTAGGGGGCGGAGGTTACCAAGCCGTCCGGCAACGAGAGCGCACCGCACCCCCGTGCGCTCACCACCTGTTCCTTCCTACTTGAGCGCGTCCACGATCTTCGGATCGCCAAACCATCGCTCGATCTTGCTCCGAAACGCCATCTGCACATCGCCGATCGTGTCATCACCCGTGAAGCTTGCGGTGGCGAGTTCCTTGCCTTCCTTGTCGAAGACCTTCACCGACACATCCTCGATCATCGAGGTGCGCATGTACTTGTCGGTCTTCCATTCCTTCAATGTGATCAGCACCAGACGCTCGGCGCCGCCCGTTTCCATCGCCTCGATCACCGCGTGTCGGCTTTGCGTCGGCGTCACCTTCACGACTGAAGACTTGAAGCCGCGCTCGGCGAGTGAACGGCTGACGGAGTCGCTGATCTCGTCTGACAGCGGGGCGCCTGTTGGCGTCTCCACGTCGAACGGATTGCCATAGCCGCCTCGCGAAAGCCCGACGAACGAGGGCGATTTGTTCGCGCTGACCACGTAGGCCCGCTGATCATGCGTCGCTACCGCAACCGCCTTGTCGCCCTTCGCCTCGATGTCTGCGGTCGTGTTCGAGTACGTGATCTTCTGGCCGAATGCGCAGCCTCCCAACGACAGCGCGAAGCCACTCAGAATTGCCAGGCGCGACAGCTGTGAAACGTTCATCCCACTCTCCCCAATGCCGGCAAGCCGGCCGGACGAAACAGCAGAGCACGTGCAAGGTCGCCGATATGTGAAGAAGTTGATGGGTTAGCACGGTCGCAATTCATCGAAGACGCGACACTTCTCCAATCGCTGGCATGATTCGTTCGTCCATTCCCGACAGCGACCGAGGACCTGAGAATGAGCAAAGCCCGATTCGTTCAAGTGACTACCCGCACCGGGGCAACCTGGATAAACGTCGCGCATATCGTCGACGTCGTGACGCCCAAGAATGGCGGGATGATCATCCATCGCGTTCAGGGCGATGGCGTGGCCGTCGAGGACGAGCGCGAGATGCAGAGCGTTCTTCAAATACTGCAAGGCATCGGGTGAGCGGTGCCGCCAGCGCGGCGGCCGAATCAATCGGGTCGTAGTCGATTCGCATGTCGCGCCTCGAAAGTCGCCGCACCGACAACACCATTGCGGCACGCAGGCATCCATCGCGGCGGGGCTGGTCGACACGCTGTCCGCCCCCAGCTCGCTCACTGCTTCATCCATGTCGCCTGCCAGGTGCTGATGTCGAAACGTCCGACGCAACACGTGAGGCTGCGTGATTGATCTGGTGCACGCCGCGCATCATGGGACGCCTCATGCGGCGATGATTCGCCGCATGAGGCGTCTTTTGCCGTGAACCTTATCGGTGCAGCGCGCGCTTTACCGCCGTCGCATCCGTCCCCACACTCATGATCGCCACCAGCAGCTGCGTACGCGACACCCCGAAGTAGTCGGCCCACCAGCGCGACTGCCACGACTGGCCGAGATCAATCGCGCTGTGCGGGTGCAGGTGCACGCTGGCAACCCGCGCGTGCGGACGAGTGACGAGCATTTCGACGGACATCCCCGTTCTCCTGGGCAAGCAAAGACCCGCAGGTCGGTTGGCCTCCTGCCGGCGTTCGAGTCCTGTCGAACGCGTGTCGCCGACGTGCGGGTCTGCAGCGATCTTGATGCGTTCCCGTTGCGCGGTGTGCGGCGCAGTGCCGGGCCGGACTGTGAGATGTGTCGCAGATGCGCGGCCGCCGATCGTTCGGTAGGAGGATGCGATCGAGCCCCAAAGCAACGGCTGGTGTCCACTCAGGGATTCGCTGTGGGCCGCCGACTGGCGGGCGTCGCTCGAATGAAGGCGACGACGTCGTCGAGTGTCGGCGCCAGCGACGGGAAACGAAGAGCCGCCAGGATGCGGAAGTGCCCGACGCCGGCGTAGCGCGTGAACGTCACGGCATCGTCGGCCCTGCGCAGTGCGTCCGCCATCGATGAGGCATTGCGCGGCTCGACGACCCGATCCGCGTCGCCTTGCAGGAGCAGGAAGGGCGGTTCGTTACTGGACACGAAGCGGATTGGCTGCGACGCGGGCCATTGCGACTCGTCGCCGAACACTTCCTGCAACTTCGGGTCGGTCAGGGGCAGGAAATCGTACGGACCTGCGATGCCGATGACTCCCGCGAATGCGTCCGGTTGCAGATCCTCTGCCGCGAGGTAGCGCTTGTCGGTGGCGGGCAATGTGGCAATTTGGGCCCCTGCGGAATGGCCCACCAGGAAGACGCGCCGCGAGTCGCCGCCTAGCTGCGCCGAGTGATCGATCGTCCAGCGCGCGGCCTGCGCGGCGTCCTGTTCGAATCGCGGGAAGCGACCTTGCGGAAACTTGCGATAGTCCGCGATGACCGCGACAACGCCGCGCGAAGCCAGCGCGCGGCCGACGAACGCGTACTGCGCCCGCTCGCCCGTTCGCCAACTACCGCCATAGAAGAAAAGCGCGACCGGCGCAGGTGCGTTGGCACCCGGCGGACGGTAGACATCCAGCCGCAGGCCATGCTCCGCCGCGTACGTGTACGAGACGGGCGCAATCGCGACGTGGCCGCTGTTGACGACGCGGAAAAAGGCGGCTTGGCACGCACACAGCAGCGGCAGGCTTGCCAGGGAAAGCAGGCATCTCAAAACGGTTCGCATTCGGCTCCGTAGTCACCAGCGCGGCAGCGCTGACGGAAGATACGGGAGAAGTATTCATTTGGACGCAGAAGATGAGGACAAATCAACCGGATCGCCGAACGACGCAGTTGCGCCCCGTCGCGTTGGAAGCTCGATCGCTCACACGGCAATCGGACGCGGCGAACCGACGCGGACAGGAATGGCACCCCTCGCGACCCGTGCGATCCCTTGCGCTCTCAACTCTGCCGGCGCCGGCTGCACGCGCTGCCACAAATCGTTGAATTCGATACTGTCGAAGAACGCCGATGCCTTGACGATCTCGCCGTCACGCATCTGCAAGAACCACGCGTAGGTGTTCGCGTAGGGCTTGCCGTCGAGCGCAATGCCGTTGCCGTCGAAGACGACGACGACGGCGTTGCCCTCGGCAATCAGGCTGCGGATGCTGGGCTTGAGTCCTGCTCGCATGCGCGCATTGAACGGCCTGATGACTTCGCTCATGAACCCTTCGCGGTTATAGGTTGCCGATGCCACAGAGCGCCCTACGATCGTCCACGTCGCTTCCCTCGCCAACAGCTCGAATGGACTACCCGTTCCTGCGGCCCACGCATCGAAGCTGGCCTGAACGACTGCTCGGTTGCGATCTTCTGTGCTGCTCATTTCAATCTCCGGGGAAGGCATCGACTTCTGCGGGCCTTGCGCGGCAACCAGCGGAACAAGAGCCGACACCACCGATGTTCCTGTTCACTGGATCTACAGGAACCGATCGCGCTCCTTGAGGCGCAGGTGATCGGAGAGATCGTCTGCACCGCCGCTGCTTTCTCGGGGGCCGGACGATCTCGCTCCGAGGGACACCGCGCCAAATCGTCTTGCTCCACGTATCGATCTGCGCCTTCTTGAGCAGGTCCTCGACGAATTGCGGGACGACGTTGCGATACTTGCCACTATCCTTGGGAACGATATCGATCATTCGATCGATCATTTCCTGCGGATCAAGCAGGCCCTGCGGCGACGAGAGAAGGTTATCCAGTGTCGCGCGCAAATCCGCACGCTTGGTGAAGTTCTTGCTGTCATCGAGCCAACGGAATGCCGTATCGCCCATGGTCTCGTTGAAGCCGGCGCCCGTTATGAGTACGGTCTTGCTCATGCGTGTGCTCCTGATGGATGTCGACCCCAGGTCGACGGGTGTGGGAACAGCGCGATGATCACGCGGGAAATGCTGCCGCAGCTGCCTGCGCGACTTCCACGTCCTGCGCTACCGCTCCGCCCGAAATGCCGATCGCGCCCAGCAGCTCGCCGTCGCGAGTCCGCAGGGGAATGCCTCCGGCAAAGATGACCAGAACATCATTGGTCAGTTCCAGTCCGGGCGCAGGTCCACCTGGCTTGCAGAATTCCCATGCGGCTTCGCTGTTGGCGTCGAACAGCACAGCGGTCTTCGCCTTCTTCATGGCGACATCGATCGACGCGAGGAAGGCGCCGTCCATTCGTGTGAAGGACTTGATGAATCCGCCGGAATCGAGCACGGCGATGTTCATCGGTACGCGGATTTCAGTCGCCTTCGCGATCGCCGCGGCGACGACGGGCTCGAGCTGCGCATGGGAAAGTTTCATGCTTGCGTCTCCAAGAAGGGGCGATGTGGCCGGCGACCCACTTTTGGCTTGCACCGAGCCGCCACGTCGCAGCTCGAGAACGCCGAGCCGTCTTCCGCCGCGGACGGCGGGCCTGTGCGACCCGGCGTGCCGAAGCGTGCGATCGAGGTGGTTCAAGCGCCGCGGCCGCGTTACTCGCATCACCGCTGCGTGAGAGCTGCCAGCCCGGCAACTGCAGGTCACCGCTGACGGAAGCTAGTGGGTTCGCAGCCCGTGCGGTAGCCCAATAAGTCGTAGCCCATAAGGAGTAGCCCTTTGGGCAGACACGTTCGTGCTGGGCGACGCGAAGCGCAGTGCCGGGTCACGCCAGCGCGCGCTGACCATCGACCTGCGAGAGCGGTATCGATCGGCTGACGACGCGGCCATTCGCGCCTCCGCATTCGCGAGGTATCGAAAACGAAAAGGTGGCGCCAGGACCTGCATTCGGCGTTGCCGACAGATCACCGTGGTGACGATCGATGATGGAACGGCTGACGAACAGGCCCATCCCCATGCCGTCACGCTTGGTCGTGTAGAACGCTTCGAAGAGCCGCTCGACGGCTTGCGGGTCGAGACCCACGCCGGCGTCCTGTACCGATAGACGCACTCGGCCGTCGGCATCGCGTTGAGTCCTGATAAGCAAGCGCCGCGGACGATCGTGGACCGCGCTCATCGCGTCTGCGGCATTCAGGAGCAAGTTCAAGATGACCTGCTGCAGCTGCACGCGATCGCCGCTGATCGACGGCAGATCGTCGGCAAGCTCCGCCTTCACGATGACTCGTCGTTTGTGCAGTTCACTCCAGGACAACGCGACCACTTCGTCGGCCGCCTCGTTGAGGTCCACCCATTCGGTCGCAGCGTCTTTTCGCTCGAACAATGCGCGCATTCGCGTGATGACGTCCGAAGCACGGTTGCCATCGCGAATCGTGCGGCGCGCGGTTTCGCGCGCGCCATCGACATTCGGCGGATCGGCCGCCAGCATGCGCAGACAGGTGCTGGCGTTGGTGATGATCCCGGACAGCGGCTGGCGGACTTCATGCACGATCGACGCCGTCAGGGCACCAAGCGTGGCGACCCTGGCCACGTGGGCGAGCTCCGATCGCAGTGCGTCGAGCGCCTCTTCAGCAAGCCGGCGCTGCGTCACGTCCTGGATCGCACCTATATATTCGATCCGTCCCTCCTTGTCGCGGGTCGCGTGCGCGACCATGCGCAGATACTTGATCGAGTGATCCGGCATCAGCAACCGATGCTCGTGTTCTACGGCGCTGCCGCTGCGCCGAGCACGCTCGATCGTGTCACGCAACGCCGGCAGATCGTCCGGATGGATTCGCGTACGCACTCGCCTGAACGTCAACGCGCTCGCCGGATCCAGTTCGAGCATTCGATAGAGCTCTTCCGAGCCGGTGATTTCGTTCGCCGCCACGCCCCAGCAGAAGCTGCCGGTTGAACTCAGGCGTTGGCTCGCAGCGAGGAAGGCTTCGCAGCGTCTCAGGGCGGCGTGCGTCTGCGCACGATCGATGGCGATGACCTCTCCCGTCAACAGACTGTCGAGCACGTGCGTCTCCTTCAGGCTTGCCGCAGCGATACCTCACTCGACGCAACACTAGCGGCACAAGCACGGTCCGCGCATCGCGCATTCGAGGGCACTGCTTGCAGTCATTAAGTGGGGTCTACGGCGCGCGTCGGCTCGCGCGGTCGCTGCCGGAGATGCTGAGCGCGCGCAGGTAGAACATCAGCCGGGAATGATGTCGATAGGCTCGATAGGAAGGGATCGAAACGAGGATCTCGGTGCCGTGCAGAGGCTGGCTGCGGCAGCGCAGTTCACCGCCGACCTTGCGCGCGCGCTCGGCGATGCCCTTGAGGCCCCAATGCTCCGGCGTGTCCTGGTCGGCTGCGCCGAAGCCGCGGCCATTGTCTTCGCAGACCAGCATGAAAAACCGCTTGCCATAGATCAGCTCGAGATTGATCTGCGCCGCCGCCGCGTGCCGAAACGCGTTCGTCAGCGCCTCGCGCGCCATGTAGAACACTTCATCGGCGATGTGCGCGTACAGCGTGGCGTTGGTCCCGGAGCGGTGCACGCGGTACTGCACGCTGTCGTCGAGCTTGAGGTCGTTGCCGACATTTTCGAGCGATCCCAGCAGTTCCGCATCGGTCAGATGCTCGGATCGCAGGCGGCTGACGCGATTGCGTCCTTCGATGATGATCCGGTCCGCGGTCGACAGGGCCCGCTCGAGCAGGGTCTTCGATTCGTCATCCGCCGAGATCTTCTGCGCGGCGACATGGAAGGTCAGCAGCAAACCCTGGATACCCTGCAGCAGGGTGTCGTGAAGTTCGCGTGCGATGCGGATGCGCTCATCGGCGCGTTCTTCTGCGCGTGCCCGAACGGCGCGCGTGATGGCGCGCACGCGCATCCTGATGGTGAGCGACAAGAGCACGAGGCCGGCGCAGGCGCATAGCAGGGCGAACCCGGTGGTCTGGTAGAAGCTCGGCAACACGGTAAACGCGGCGGACGAGACCGGCGCGCTCCACACGCCATCGCCGTTCGATGCCATCACACGAAACGTGTAGGTTCCCGCTTGCAGGCGGGTATAGATCGCTGCGGTGCGATGACCGGCCTCCTGCCAGGTGTCATCCAGGCCCTCGAGCCGATACTGGTAGATGACCCTTTCAGGCGCCGCCGGATTCACGCCGAAATAGCGGATTTCCAGCGTCTGCGGCTTGGGGCCAAAGGTCGCTTTCGCATCGAGCAGGTGGCGATCCGCCGCAATAGAGCGGATCGACACGCTCGGCGGAGGACTGCGCGCCGTTGGGTGCTCGGGAGCGAGCTGGGGCGCGCCATTCAGCGTGACGAACCAGAGGTCGCCGTCGCGCGCCCCGTCGCAGCTGTCGACATCGCCAGCGGGCGGCTTGAATGCCGTGAAGGTGCTCCGATCGAAGTTGAACAGGCCGCCTTCGGATCCAATCCACGACGTGCCGTCGGGAGCCTGCGCCAACGCCCGGATGCCCGGTGGTGCGGCGTCCTGCGCGATCCACATCGGGCGATCCATTTGCGCGAACGCCTGCTCGTGTGCGCAGGCGGAGTATTCGGGTACGAACAGACCCATCAGCGCCGCTGCGAGCGGGCGGCGCAGCACGCGAACGAAAGCACTCATGAGGCCTCTGGCATCCATGGCCATTCATTCCCTGCTTCGCTCCAGTGCAACGGCGGTCGAGTACAGAGCTTTTCGAATGCGTACGCGGATCAGGCCACGCTTGGGCCAGAGTAGGCGCAGAATCTACGGTTTGCACCGCTCGAAAGGGGGGTGTCGCCGCCCGGCGAGTGTGAAACGATGCTGAGCGATTTCACTTGAGCCAGCACGGATTGCATCGGCAATGGAGAAGCAGGGTTCGCATGTCGACGGAACACACAGCACGCATCCGTATCCTCGCGGTCGACGATCATCCGGTGTTGCGCGAGGGCTTGGCGACCATGATCGGCACCCAGCCGGACATGGTGCTGGTGGCAGAAGCCGAATCCGGCAAGCAGGCCATTGCGCTGTTCGAGGAGTACCGACCCGACATCACGCTGATGGACCTGCGCCTGGGGGACATGAATGGCATCGATGCCATCAAGATGATCCGCTCGCAGCATCCCGGTGCCCGCATCATCGTCCTGACGACGTACCTCGGTGACGTGCAGGCGTTGCGAGCGCTAAAAGCGGGGGCCATGGGCTACCTGATGAAGGCCACCCTTCGGCGTGACCTACTCGATACCATCCGCTCGGTCCATGCAGGGCAGCGCAAGGTTCCTGCCGAAGTGGCCTCGGAGCTGGCGCAACATGCGATGGATGACGCCTTGACCGATCGCGAGATCGAAGTGCTCAAGCAAGTGGCGGCCGGATGCTCGAACAAGGTCGTCGCCGAGCGCCTGACGATCAGCGAGGACACGGTCAAAGGGCACGTGCGCAATATCCTGTCCAAGCTCAATGCGAGCGATCGAACCCATGCGGTCACGATCGCATTGCGGCGGGGTTTTTTCGAGCTCTAGCTTGCGGTTGCGGTTGCGGTCGCCGCTGCTACGCGTCGTGACGAGCAGCGCAGTCCGCGCAGCCGCGCGCGCGAGTGCAGGCTGAACCTGTGACTCGCTGCAGCGCAGCTGCACGCCGCTGTCTGGCGCACCGAATGTCCCAATTCGAACCGAAACACCGTTACTGGTGGGTGCCCTTCCATCGTTTCGGTCACCGAATCGGAGTTTCGACATGCCCGCCCATCGCCAGTCCCTCGACGCGCTCACCTTGCGCCCCCTGGTCGCCTGCCTGCTCGCGGTCTGCGGCGCCGGCGTCGTGCACGCCACCAACCTTCCGGTCACCAGTTGCCAGGACAGTGGCAGCGGAAGCCTGCGTGCCGTCGCGCAAATGGCCGGAAATACCGACACGATCGATCTCACGCAGCTGCAGTGCAGCCAGATTACGCTGACCACGGGTCGCGTCGAGTTGCCAAGCTTCATCAACGTCGTCGGCCCGGGCTCGTCGGCCGTCACCATCGACGGTAACAACTACGATCGCATCTTCTTCCATGACGGTGGCGGCGTGCTCTACATCAAGGGGCTGACGCTGACGCATGGCGCTGGCGGTCTCGCCGGCGGCTGCGTCTACTCCAACGGCAATGTGCAGTTGAACGATGTCGCCGTACGCGCGTGCAAAATCATCGCCGAAGGCGGAAGCAGCACATATCGTGGCGGCGGTTTGTTCGTCAGCGGCATCCTCGCGATGGTCGCGAGCACGATCGAAGACAACGAGATCTACAGCTCGCTCGGCAACGCGGTTGGCGGCGGCGCCTATGTGGTCGGCGATCTGTCGATGACCACCAGCACGATCAGCGGCAATCGCGTGAGCAGCGCGGCATCGCAGGGATTCGCCAAGGGCGGCGGCGCGTACCTGACCGGCGGCGCGTTCGTCGACTACTCGACGATCGCCGGCAACTCCGCATCGTCGCTCTACTCGCCCGGCGGCACGGGCGGCGGCCTGGTCGCCAATACGCGGTCGTCGATCAGCACGTCGACGATCTCGGGCAACAGCGCCGGCACCGTCGGCGGCGTGCAGCTGAAAGGCGGCAATACGGATCCGGTCAGCGAAATCGTCAATAGCACGATCTCCGGCAACGCCGCCACGGTGAACACGATTGGCGGCGTGCTCTCACATGCCGCGCTCAAGGTTGCCAACTCGACGATCGCGTTCAACACCGAAACGCTGCCGCTCGGCGCGGGACTGTTCCAGGACGGTTTCCCGGCCAACCTGCAGAGTACGATCATTGCCAACAATGGCGGAGCGTCTTCGTCGCCCGATGTCGGCGAAGGTCTCGGCGCGGTGTTCGGCGGCGCCAACAACCTGATCAAGAATCCCGGTACATCGTCGGTGCCGGCGGACACGATCGAGGCCGATCCTGGCCTGCTGCCGCTGGCGGACAATGGCGGGCGCACGCTGACCCACTTGCTGAGTCCGACCAGCGTCGCCATCAATGCAGGCAACAACTCAGAAGGCCTCGGCACCGATCAACGCGGCGCGTCGTTCCCGCGCGTGCGCGGGGCGGACACCGACATTGGCGCGGTCGAGGTCGATTCGTCGGATGCGATATTCGCCAACGGTTTCGACTGACGCGCGTGCATGGATCGACGTTTGTGCTCACCTCGTCACGGCAGGCGCCGCGACGAGGCTGCATCCGACCTCGTGAACTAGCGATGGTCGCAGGCCGCGAGCGGCGGATCGAAGCCGTTGCCAAAAATCGTATCGGCCGCCACACCCGCGCCACCTTGCACGCGAGCGATGAAGATCTGCGAGAAGTCGCGGCCCGCTTCCGTGCTGCCGCCGTCGTAGTAGTCGCCGACCTCGACGATGCAGCCTTGCGCATCGAGCGCAGCACCGAAAGCCTGGCCCGATTGATAGTCCTGCGGGTCGAAGTCGAGCAAGGAGATGCCGCCGTTGCCGAAGGTGGGATCGAGCGTTTGCGACAGCCAGTCGAATTGGGTCACGACCGGGTCGGACACGGCCGACGCATCGACGCCGCTGAAACCGACGAAGGCCCATAACCCGCCATCTTCCGGCAGCACCGCGCGGATCGAGTTCTCGCCCCAGGGCGTCATCTGGTAGATGCCGTAGTACGGCGTCAGCGAGTAGGGCGTTACATCGTTGTGCTGCAGTTCGAAGTAGGTCGCGATCCAGGCGCCGTTGTAGATCTCGCGACCGCCGGCGATCACGTAATCGCCGAGACTCGCGCTGGCGAGCGTGTCAACGAAGCAGTCGACGCTGTCGCCGCCCTGGCCGATGCGCAGGAAATAGTCGTAGCCGGGTTCCCAGTCGAACAAGACGGTGCCACGCGTACCTTGCTGGAAGTGCCCGATCACGCCGAAGTCGGCGACGAAGCAATTGGAATGCTGCGTGCCGGTGCCGTCATCGAGGTCGACGTAGCCGCCGACCGTGAGTCCGGGCGCATAGAACGATGGCAGGATACTTGTGGCCACGCTGCCGCCGGGGCCGGTCGAGGTGCCGGCGGCGTCGAACGCTTCGACGATCAGCGAGCCGCTCGAGGACTGGTCGTAGGAGTACCAGCCGAGCGCGACTTGCGAGCGCCCGCTGCCGTTGTAGTTGCCGGCGAAGGCGACGCCGTAGTTCGCCGTGGCCGGCCGACCGTCTTCCACGACGAGATCGCCGAGTGTCGTCGTGTTGAACACGTCGCCATTGACGGAGAACGTCTTCGTGCCGCCGTCACCCTTGCTGGGATCGAGCGTACCGTTCGCGGTGAGCCAGAGCATGCCGCCGAGATTGCCGACGTTGCCGCCGATGACGATGTCGCCGTCGGTGTCGAAGGCAATCGCGTGCGCATCGGCGGCGACGTCGGCCCACGGGAAGATGAAGTAGCCGTCGTGGTTCGGTCCGAAGCTGGCATCGAGTGACCCGTCAGTATTCAGCCGCATCACGGCAAACGCCGAACGCCAGATGCCGCTGGCATCGCCGCCGGCTCGCCCGACGACGAGGATCTTGCCATTGGGTTGGATCGCGACCTTGCGTGCCTCGTCGAACGGCGATGCCGAGAGCAGGAACGGCAGCTCGACGACGCCACCCTGGCCGAAATGCGGATCGAGCGCGCCCGCTTGTGCCGACACACGACCATTGAGCGCCAGGCAAAGGAAGCAGATTGCAGACGCAGCAAGCAAGGTTCGCATGGCAGATCTCCGTCGAGGGTCAGAGGCGCGCCGATCTCTCGTCGGCGAGAGGCGCGCGTGTGGCTGAACGATCCTCCGGCGCGCGCGGGCTGTCGCTTCCCTGTGCATGGCATTTTTCTGGCAAAAAGATTCCAACTGCCGACGCGCGCGGCGCTCGCTCGCGCAGAGCGAACGCGAACGGGATCGACGCGCCCACGCTGCCAGCTCCCTCTCGCCCGCCCGCCCGCTCGGCGCGTCGCCTATCGCGCCGCACTCGATGCGCTGCTGCAGGCGACAACGGATGCAGGGCGCCGACAGCAGCTGCAGTCGCTGCGCAATCGGAACGCCGCCATCGCTCGATCGCCATGAGGTGGCCTTCGCCCGAACGCGTAGACTTCATGCAAACCATCCTGCCGAACACATCGAGGAGGCGCGCATGACCGACGGGGTCGCGAACGCCAGCGTGCAATCGCACGATCCTGCAACGTGCCCGAACTGCGCGCAGCGTCGCGCGCGTATCGAGTCGATCGCGGCCGACACCGGGTTTCCGGTCGGCACGGTCGCCTGGGTCGCCGGAGCCGTGCATTTCATCGGCACCTGGCAACGCAAGGGCGCCTCGAAGCGCCATGTCGATGCAGCGGAGCTGTGCCGCATGCTGATTGCCGACTTCGGCGAACGCGATCCGGTCAGGCTTCGCTCCACGCTGGAATCGATCGGCGTCCGTTCGAGCCGCGACATCGGCCGCATCGTCTATGCGTTGGTCGAAGCCGGCTTGTGCGAGGAGGCCGAGAACGACTCGGAGCAGGATTTCGCCGACCTGTTCGAGCTGGACGATCTCGCCGGCTATCTCGACCGCAGCGGTCTGCGTATGGCACGCGACTGGCCGGTCGCGATCAAGCGGGCGATCGTGCTGGCGGTCTACCTTTGCGGAGCCGCCTTGACGATTGTCGGATCGCAGAGCGCTGCGAGGGCGCATTGGGTCTGGATCGGCTGCGCCCTGTTCACCGTCGGCTGGGCGATCTCGGCGTTGCGTTATCCGCGGCCGCAGCGCTTCGGCATCGCGTGGTCGACGCTGCAGCTACGCGCGCCGCGCTGATGCGCCGGATCGGATCGCGGATCATTCCCCATCGAATCCGTCGATGAAAATGCCATCGCCCTGCAGCCGGATCATCACTTCCTCTTGCGTGATCTCGTGCGAGAGGACCCATGCGGACGCATACACCCAGGGACCGTGCACGGCGATGCCGAGCAGGCGTTGGCCCCCATACGGCGGCGTGCTCGGGAAGAAGTCGTAGAGTTGCCGGCCGTTCGTGCCGAAGCCCGGATCGAAGCTTCCGTCGGCATTCAGCCGCACAGCGACGCCTTCTGAGAAGCCGCCGCCGGCGAACGCGGCCCCGACGACGAGCAGCTTGCCGTCGTCGAGTTCGATCAGCGCCTTCGCCTCGTCGTCGCCATTCGCGGCAAGATCGACCGGTATCAGCACACGTCCGCCATCGCCGAAGCCGGCGTCCGGCGTGCCGTCCTCGAGCAGGCGTGCGAGTGCGATGTCGCGGTTCGGCGTCGCCGTCGACGACGTGTCGGCGAATCCGGCCAGAACGATGGCGTCGTCGTGCAGCACGCGCATCGCCAGCGCCTGGTCGTCGTGACTCTGGCCGACGTCGAACGGCACGCTGACGCGGCCGTCACTGCCGAACGCGGGATCGAGCTGGCCGTCCGGCAGCAGGCGCGCGACCACGAAATCGTACTGGACGCTGCCGGCGTCGGCAATACCGCCGAGAACGATGCGTTGCTGGCTGTCGATGGCAACGCTGTTGGCGTGGTCGCGTGCGCCGATCCCGCCGAGGTCGAAGCTGACGGTCGCCATGCCGCTGCTGTTGAATGACGTATCCAGGCTGCCATCGGTGAGCAGTCGAGCAATTGCGAAGTCATCGGAATGGCCGGCGACATTGGCGTAGCCGGCCAGAACTATGCGCCCGTCGGCCTGGATCGCCACGCTGTTGGCCAGATCGAAGGCGCCTTGCGGGCTGAAGCTGAGCGTGACCTTGCCGGTGCCGCCGCCTGTCATCGAGACTGCCGTCGGCGTTGACGCGCGCCACTGCAAAGTCCCAACCGCTGCCGGATGTACTGAATGTCCAGCCGGCGACGACGATCTTGCCGTCGGGCTGCAGCGCGATCGCATTGCAGTAGTCCGCGTTCGCCGCGAAATCGAGCTGCATCTTGCCGCTGCCGGCGAACTGCAGATCAGGCTTGCCGTCAGGTGTGAAGCGAGCGACCTGGATATCCGGATACGGCCCACCGCTCGCAGTGCCGCAGGTCACGATGCGACCATCGGCCTGCACGACGATAGGGGCGTTGTCGCCGTTGCCGCCTTGCAGGCCGTTGCGCGCAAAGCCGTCGACGCCGAAGCGGGTATCGAGGTCGCCGTCGGTGGCGCGCGCGCAGACGTTGATCAAAGCAAGGCCAAGAGCCCATGTCCTCATCGCGCGGATTCTCATCGATCACTCCCCAGCTCGAGCAAAGGCGTGAAGGCGACACCGCCGATGCGTGACAGCAGCGCGGATTCGATCGGGTGCCGCCGCACGGAATTTGCGTGTGCCCATTTTTCGACCTCCGCACGCAGCCCGGCGTCCCGGCGCCGAACTCGACCCGCCTTCAACCCGTAGTACGAAGATCCGCGCGCAATCGTGACAGGCGCCGGGCGGGCGCCATCAAGGCGCGCGCAGGTAGCGCCCGTCGAACGAGGTCGCCCACGTCTTGCCGGCGTCTTCGCTGACTTCCCACAGCTGGCGCACGCTGCCGTCGGCGTTCGGCGTCCAGCGGATGCGATCGATGTGCGCGCCGGGCCTGCTCGACTGCAACACCATCGAGCCATCGACCAGGCCGCCTTCGAGCGCAAGTACGCCGGCTTGCGAGTCGACCCAGAACTGGCGCCAGCGCCGATCGCTGGCGTCGTAAGTGTTGTAACTGTTGCCGTGTACGCCGCCGTTGCCGTCCCAGTGCTCGGCGAGCGCGCAGCCGCCGAGGATGGATTCGACGCGATTGTGACCAACGACCTTGCCGGTAGGATCAGTTACGTTCCAGACGCCGATCCAGAAATCAAACTGACGTGCCGTAGGCGACGCACAGCCCGCTGCAGGCTTCGGCGCCGATGCTCCTTGTTGCGCGGCGGCGTCGCCGGCAGCGACGAGGACGACGAGAGCGGCGATGCGCAGCACGTGCATGATCGAGCTTCCCATTGCGCGCGAGTGCGCGTTCGTCTGCGACGATACGCCGATGCATCAATCGAGCATCGCTGCGAAAGGCGCAGCGCAAGCGGCATGCCGCGTTTCCCGCTCGTCTCGGCGATTGGCGACGACCGCCGTCGCAGCGCTGCGCTGGAGTGCCGAGTTGCGCCCCCGTGTTGCGAGCAGTTCATTCGCAGGGGCTTAGCTTGCCTCGAGTCCGCCGCCATAGGAGTCTCGCTCGCCATGCAACTCAAACGATCCTGCCACTGTCGTCGCGTTTCATTCAGCTGCGAGGCGTACGCACCGGTTCCGTACCAGCGCTGCTACTGCTCGATCTGTCGCAAGACGGCTGGAGGCGGCGGTTATGCGATCAACCTCGGTGCCTGGAAGAAGACGTTGCGGGTGAAAGGGCGCGAGCACCTCGGCGTCTATCACGCGCGTATCGAAGAAGGCGGCAAGCTGCACATCAGCAGCGGGCAGCGGCATTTTTGCAAGCATTGCGCGAGTGCGCTGTGGATGGTCGACCCGCAGTGGCCGGAGCTGGTGCATCCGTTTGCTTCGGCCATCGACAGCGAGCTGCCGGCGCCGCCGGAACGCGTACACGTCAATCTCGAATTCAAGGCGCCGTGGGTGCAGTTGCGCCGCGGCGCGCGCGATCATTGCTTCAAGCACTACTCCGCCGAATCGCTGCAGGAGTGGCATCGCAGGCACGGGCGATTCGATGAGAAGCGTTAGCGCTTCGCGTGGCAACGACGACGGCGTGCATGCCGCTCAGTTCGCTGCAGCGAAGCCTGGGCAGACGGGTGTGCCGGGCACTGCCTCGAAGCCATCGGTGAAGATCGCGTCATAGGTCGCGCTCGCTGTGCAGCTGCCGCCGTTGGCGGCGAGTTGATCGCGCACGAGCTGCACGATCTGCTGCAGCACCGCGCGACTCTCGATGCCGGGATTTTGGCCCGCCGCGTTGTCCGCGATCATCAGGATGCCGAATGTACCGTTGGAGAAATCAACCCACGGCGCATAGCCGAAGGCGCCGATACTATCGATCACTGGCGCGTCGGTCGAGGCGCTGGTCGGCGATGGCTCGATCCACGCGCCGACTCCGTATTGAGTCAGGCCATCCGCGGCCGGTGGCGTGTAGCCGGGCGCGGCGTCACCGGTCTGCGAATGATTCAAGGTCGCGATCGCTGCGGGGCTGAGAATGCGTGTGCCGTTGCCGATGCCGTCGTTGGCGAGCATCGCGAGCACGCGCGCGTAGTCATCGAGCGAAGCCCGCGCACTGCCGGCAATGCGGTAGTTCACGGTCGGTCCCAGTCCCTGCCAGTCGATCGTGCTGATGCACATCGGCGCGCCGATGTCGTGCTTCCAGCCCGCTTGCCAGTCGACGCCGCTCTGCGCCTGCGCAACGCCGCCGCCGATCTGCATCGACACGCCGCCATAGGCGAACCAGCTGCCAACGGGCAGGAAGTTCTGCGGCGACAGGCCGTCGTAATTGCTGGCGATCTCCTGCACGCTTCGCGCAAGTGTGATCGTGTGGTCGGACAACACCGGATCGTCCTCGTCGTCGCCGTAGCCGGCGGTGTGCGAGAACATCTGGCGCAGCGTGATCGGCGCAGCCGTTGCGCTCCACGGATACAGCGGGCCGGATAGATAACCCGACACGGGTGCGTCGAGATCGAGCACCTGTCGATCGACCAGCTGCATGACGCGGACGCCCGACAGCAGTTTGCTCGCCGAGGCGAGCGGCAGCCCCGTGCTGTCGTCGTAGACGCCGAAGTATTGCTTGTGCCAGATGCCGCGCGTCGAGCCCACGATCAGGCCGCCGTCGCTGATGCCGTCGAGTGCGAGCAGGTTCTGCATGGCCGTATCGGCCGCGGAGAAATCGCAGCCGGCATGCGCCGAGGACATCGATGCGCCAAGGGTGGCGAGCATCAGCAGCGCGCGCGATCGCGCACGGAGCGCCACGTCACTACGCATCGGAGTTCCTTCGCGGCTGGCCGTCTCGCGGCATCAGCGGCTTACAACGCGGAAGCGGCGAGGGCGTTGACGCGGGCGTGGTGATTGATGGCGCGGCCGGATCGAGCGTGCGCCTTCGCTGCGCGAAGACGTCGTACGCAGCAACACGCGCGTCCCGCATCGCCCTGCCCGCCGCCAGCGACGGAGCGCAGGGCGACGCCTTGCACTCAATCAGCCCGCGTCGAAGCCATCGGCAAAGATGACGTCGATGATATCGCTGGAGCAGGTGACGGCAACGTCGCTCACGTCGGCGCCGGCGACGATGCCGCTGCCGTTCGTAACGACGCAGGTCTGCGCCGGATCGCTCGGCTGAGCCAGCACGGTCACCGTATAGGCGCCCGCGTCGGGCACGCTGGTCGTGAACGTGAAGCTGCCGTCAGCAGCGATTGCCAGATCATCGCCGCCGCTCTGCTGCAGAACCAGACCGCCGCCGAGCAGACCACTGACGGTGCCGCCGATCGAATAAGCCAACGGCAGAGCCGACTGCGCTTCGAATGCGCCGATGTCCGCCGCGGCGCCCACCTCGCGCCAGTAGCCGTCGCCGCGCTGGTCGAACACCAGGCCGATCGCGTTGTTGCCGCTATCGATCGCCGGGCTGGCGTCGCCGAGCGCATGCGTCTGGGTGGTGCCGCCATTGTTGGCGAGTGGCTGCAGCAGCGGGTCGCTGATGAGCGTGTCGCTAGGCATCGCCGCCGGCAGGCCGGGCGCGTTCGGGATCAGATTGTTGGCGCCGCTGACCGTGTCCGGGAACGCCCACACGTTGTTGGCGTCGCTGCCAGTAGTGTTGTTCGCGACGATCGAGCTCTGCAGTTCGATCTGGTAGCTGTATTCGCTGGCACTGATGCCGGCGCCGCGGAACGAGGCCTGGTTGAACGCAATCGTGCTGTTGCTGATTTGCGCGTTGCCACCGTCGAGCATCAGGCCGCCGCCTTCGTAGCCGGTGTTGCCGGAGATCGTGCTGTCGATGATCGCTGCCGGCGACGGTGCGTATTCGCCATAGCGCACCGCGATGCCGCCGCCGACCGAGCCGGCGCTGTTGCCGCTGACCGTGCTGCTGGTGAGCTGCAGCGCGCAGCCGAAGCAGAGCACGCCGCCGCCACCTTCGTTGGTGCCACCTTCGTTGCCGGCATCGTTGCCGGTGACCGAGGTGCCGTCGAGATAGAGATAGCCTTCCTCGGAGGCGATCAGGCCGCCGCCGGCGGCGTCGGCGTGATTGTCGGCGATCGTGCTGTTGTCGATCTCGACGCTGATGCCGTTGAACACGCGCATGCCCCCGCCGCCGCCATAGTGGTTGGTGGAACCGACCGAGTTGCCGCCGAGCGTCGTATTGCGCAGGCGCGTGATGCCGACGACCGCGATGCCACCACCCTGTGGCGCGCAGACCTCGCAGCCGGAATGCGCCGTATTGCCGGTGATCGTGCCGCGCAGGATATCGAGCGAACCGTAGGCGTCGTCCGGATGCGAGCCGACCGCGATGCCACCGCCGAAGACCTCGTAGCTTTCGGACTCGGCGCTGTTGCCGCTGACCATGCTGTCGGTCAGGTGGGTGTCGCCAAGTGCCTGGATTGCGCCGCCTTCGGCAATGTTCTGCAGCCCGGTGCCGCCGCCGACATCGTGGCTGGTCGCGCGGTTGCCGGTGAAAGAGCTGTTGGTCGAGGTGAACGCGCCGCCGACCGCGATTGCACCACCGCGCACGCGCAGGTTGCCATCGACGGTGTTGTTGGCAAACGTCGCGCCGGTCAGCGTCGCGTTGCCGAGCACGAACGCGCCGCCGCCGTTGGTGTTCGTGACCGCCGCGGCGCCGGCTGCGCAGGCGAGGACGGTCACGTTGGTCAGTGCGACGCTGCCGTTGGCGAGCAGGCAGCCACCGTTGTCGGCGCCGGCGCCGTGCGTCAGGGTCATACCGGACAGCGTCAGCAGGCCGGTGCCCTGTTGTTCGAGCACGCGGCTGGCGTCGCCGCCACTGAGGCTGAGCATGTCCGCGCCCGGACCGGTCAGGCTGAGGTTGGCCGCCGTGCTCGGGATCGCGATCGCGCCGCTGGTCAGTACGATGCTGCCGCAGGTGAGACCGCCGAGGTCGACGACATCGCCATCGGCGGCGCCGGTGACGACGTCGCGCAGGCTGCCGGCACCGGCGTCGTCGCAGTTCTGCACGACCAGACCGCCGCGCGGCGCCGTGGCGCTGGCGGCGCCGAGCACGCCGCCCTGGATCAGCAGGGCCGAGGCGAGGCAGGCGGCGAGGGGATGCAGGCGCAGCTTGCTGCGGCGTGCGGGGACAAGGCGGGGTATCGTCATGTACAGCTCCGGTCGATCAGGCGGCCCGGCTCGCAGGAAGTGCGCTCGGGAGGGACGTTTGCAGCTTGGCAGCGTGATCGTGTGCGTGCCATTCCAGCTCTGTTCGGCTTGTGTTCGGAGACTGTTCGGCTCGCCTTCCAAAGCCGCCACAGCAGCAATCGCGGGCTTGCGTCACGGTCAGCCACGGCGTCCGATGTTGCAATCCGCGCGCAGGTGCTCCCCCTTCCGGTCCGATGCTGCCTGCGGAGACCGCCATGCGCCGACGATTGCCCCTGCTCCTGTTGCTTACCGTGTCACCCGCATGGGCGACCTCGTTTTATATCGATCCGCTGCAGGGCGCCGATGACGGCGACGGCAGTTCCGCGCACCCCTGGCGTTCGCTGCAGGCCGTGTTCGACGCCGGCCTGGTTGCCACGCAGGACTGGCCGGATTACCCGTACACGGACGGCATGCAGCTGGTGCCGGTCAACCCCGATGCCCCGGTGCGTGCCGGCGATACGCTGTGGCTGCGCAGCGGCTATCACGGCGACCTCGTCATCCAGCACGCCTACAACAGCGCGCCGATCACGATCGCGGTGGAGCCCGGGCAGGCGCCGCAGGTGCGCAGTCTCATCGTGCAGGCGGCGCAGAACTGGATCCTGCGCGATCTGGCGATCAGCCCTTCGTTCGCGCCGGTCAACCAGCAGACCACGATGGTCGAGGTCGAGGACCATAATTATTTCGGTCCGACCTTCGATATCGAACTGGCCCATCTCGATCTCTATTCGGTCGCCGACGCGTCGAGCTGGGGCGCGGACGAATGGGTCAACCTAGCCAGCAGCGGCGTCGACATCGGCGCGACGCGGATCAGCTTGCACGACAGCCGCCTGCGCAACGTACGTTTCGGCATCGCCGTCGATGGCGCCTATGCGAGCATCCAGCGCAACCTGATCGACGGCTTCTCGGCCGACGGCCTGCGCGGTCTCGGCGACTATGGCCTGTTCGAATACAACCGTGTGCAGAACGACTATATCGGCGATCCCGACGACGACAACCACGACGACGGCTTCCAGAGCTGGTCAATCGGCGCGGACGGCCTCGTCGGCACCGGTGAGGTCACCGGCGTGACCCTGCGCGGCAATGTCTTCATCAACGCGACCGCTGCGAACAACCCGTTGCGCAATTCGATGCAAGGCATCGGCTGCTTCGACGGCTTCTTCGTCGACTGGGTGGTCGAGAACAATGTCGTCATCACCGATCACTGGCATGGCATCAGCTTCTACGGCATGCGCGACTCGCGCATCGTCAACAACAGCGTGATCGACCTCGCCGACGGCCAGCCGGGACCGCCGTGGATCATGGTCACCGCGCACAAGGACGGCCGTCCGAGCGAGAATGTGATCGTGCGCAACAACCTGTCGACCGACTATTCGCTCGATGGCAACAACATCACGGACGATCACAATCTGCTCATCGGCGATGCTGCTGCGCTGTTCGTGGCGCCACCGTTCGACCTGCATCTGATCGCGAGCGCGGCCGCGATCGATGCCGGCAGCGCGGACCTGGCGCCGGCCGAAGACGCCGATGGCGTGGCGCGGCCACAAGGGCTCGGTTTCGACCTTGGCGCCTATGAATGGCGCGACGCGATCTTCGCCAATGGTTTCGAAGGGCTCTGAGCGGCGTACCGGCGATGCCCGGCTAAACCTTTCCCTGCCCCTGCGCATCCGAGTCGAGGTCCTTCCTGGAGCTACCGCCATGCGCATCGTCCCGGCCCTCATCGGCACCGCCCTGATCGCCCTTGTTCCCGCGTTCGCCAGCGCGAACGAATGCAAGTTCACCGCCCAGCACGATTTCGACGTCAATGCGGCCGGCCTCAAGGCGGTCGCCTTCGCGCTCGGCTCCAGCGATGTCGTCGTCGAAGGCGTGCCGGGCCTGACCAAGGTCGAGGTACGCGGCAAGGCCTGTGCGTCCGATCAGGACTGGCTGGCCGGCCTGAGCGTCGAGCAGCAGCGCAGCGGCGACCGCCTCACGGTCACGCCGAAGACCGAGCGCAACGTCGGCTGGCACTGGTTCGGATCGAGCTATGCCTACCTCGACTTGCGCGTGCGTGTTCCGGCGGCGCTGGCGATCGACATCAGGGGTAGCTCCGCCGATGCCGAGATCAGCGGGGTCGCCGCGCTCGATTTCGAGTCGAGTTCGGGTGATCTCGATGCACGCCGCATAGCCGGTACGCTGACCAGCAAGGCCAGCTCCGGCGATATCAAGGGCGTCGATATCGGCAGCGTCGACGTGCGCGGCACCGGTTCGGGCGACATCGAGCTGCGCGACGTGCACAGCGATGTGCAGGTCGCCAGTTCGGGCTCCGGCGACCTGCACTTCGAGAATGTCGGCGGCAGCGTGCATGTCGGCAGCGTCGGCTCCGGCGATGTGCAGATGAGCCACGTCGACCGTGACGCTACGATCGATTCGATCGGCTCGGGCGATATCAGCGCGAATGCGATCGGCGGAAATTTCACGGTCGGCGCGAAAGGCTCGGGCGACGTCAGTCATCACGACGTGCGCGGCAAGGTCTCGGTGCCGCGCGAAGACGACTGACGCGCCACGGCGGCGCCGCGCTTTCGCGTGTGCCGTCAGCCGTCAAAACCGTCCGCGAAAATCGGATCACCGTTCACGATCGGCGTCGCCTCGCTGCCCTTGCTGGTCGACATCAGCAGGCGTGCCGTGTGGTCGTCATGCGCGATGGCCAACTGCGTCGGGTAGCCGGCGGCGGCAAGGCCGCTGGCGAACGGCGTGAACGAGACGCCCTGGTCCGACGAACGCGCTGCGCGAACAGTGCTTTGTTGCGCGATGTACAGCACGTGGCTGTCGAACGGATCGCAGGCGAGCCCGGCAATGGTCGGGCCGCTCCAGCCAGTCGGTGACCAGCTGGCGCCGCCGTCGACGCTGCGCCACAGGCCGCTGCTGCTGAAGTCGATGGCCGCCGCCAGGAAAAAGGTTTGCGCATTCGCAGCCGAAGCGCACAGGTTCGGGCGCTGCAGGTAGGTCGATTGCTGATAGATCGGTGCCCAGTCGGCGCCGCCGTCGACCGAACGCAGCACACCACCCTGGTCCGGCGTGTCGGTGCCGGTGTACGCCGCGGCCATCGTCTGGTCGCTGCCATCCTCGACGATCTCGATGGCGCTGACGAAGGTAGCCGCATCGCCTTCGTACTGTTTGACCCAATTTTTTCCGGCATCGGTCGAGCGCCAGACGGTGCCCTCGTTGCCGGCCACGCCGAAGTCGGCGCCGCCGAGCAGGATCAGGCTCGGATCGTTGTTGCTGAAGCGCAGCGCCACGAGGTCGGATTCGTAGAGGTCGCCCTGATCAGGACCGAGCCCGCTCCAGCTGCCATCGCCTTCGCGCCGGTACAGACCTTCGGGCGCCACCGTGGAGGGGCCGCTCGAGATGGCGTAGAGCACACCGGCCGGCGAGAAGCCGACCTTGCTGTAGCGCGTCGGCGGCACCGGCTCGATCGCCCATGTCGCGCCGCCATCGGCGGAACTGAATACGCCGCCGTTGTTGTTACCCTGAAACGCCACGGCCAGCTGCGTCGGATCGAGCGGACTTGCCGCGATCGAGTACAGGCTGAGTTCGGCAATGCCGTTCGAGGTCGCCGCAAACGCCGCGCCGCCATCGCTCGACTCGAATACGCCGAGCGAGCTGGCGCCGACGAACAGCTGCTGTGAACTCGCCGGCGCGTAGCGCACCGACTGCGCGGCCAGCGCGCCACTGCCGCCGGCACCGACGTCCCAGCTTGCGCCGCCATCGTGAGTGAGGTTGATGCCGGTGCCGTCGGTAGCGACGGCGATCGTCTGCGTGTCGTTCGGGTCGACCGCGATCGCGGTGGCGACCAGCAGCGGCCAGTTGCTGCCGTGCAGCGGCGTCCAGCCGACGCCGAGATCATCCGAGGTGTAGAGGCCGAAATCCTGCGATCCGAAATTCTCGCCGCCGCCGACGAGCAGGCGCGTGCCGTCGTAGCTGACCGCATTGACCGGCGTGCCGGGCAGCCCATCGGTGCGGTTGTCCCAGGTGTCGCCGCCGTCGCGGCTGACCCAGACTTCGCCACCGCCAAAATCACCGCGGAAGACCGCGATGACGGTGTCCGAATCGGCAGGATCGATCGCGATGCCGGTGCCGGTCATCGCGGCGGCGTGCGGCGGCGTGCGGTCGTGCCAGGTGCTGCCGCCGTCGAGCGAACGCATCAGGTTCACCGTCTGGAAGCCGCCGGCATCGGAGATGCCCGCCCAGATCGTCGCCGCGTTGGCGGGATCGATCGCGAGGGAGGAGACGGCGTCGTTGAGCGGATCGATGCCGAGCGTCTGCTGGCTCCAGTTGCTGCCATCGTCATGGCTGATCCACACGCTGTCCTGCGTCGCGACATACGCAGTGCCGTCGGGCGCGAAGGCGACGTCGTACACGCTGATGCCGGCAAGATCGCCGACTGCGCTCCACTGGCTGCCGCCATCGCTGGAGCGATACAGCGTGCCGCCAAAACTGCCGCCGGGAGCGATACCGGCGAGCACGATATCGGCGTGGGTCGGTGAAGCGGCCACGCTGTCGACATCGCCGCCGAAGGGTCCGAGCGGCGTCCATGCGCCCGTGCCGGAGCCCGCCATCGCATGAGGCACTTCAAAGGGGCTGCCGCTGGCGCGAGCGCGCATGCCGCGCAGATCGGTGTGCAGGGTCGCCGGCGACGCAGTCGAAGGGAGCGGTGCCGCGAGCGTGCACGCGACGAAAGCGAGGCCAGCGAAGCCGGCGGCGAGACACACAGGTCGAAGAGTCATCGAACGTCCTCCTGAGCCGGGGAAGGGCGGCAGCGCGGCCAGGCATCGAGCCCGACGACTTGCGCACCGGCCACCAGCATCGATGATCTCGCTGCCGTGCGCATTGTCTTTGCATGAGGCATTCGTTCCATTTCGATGATTGAAGGCGGAACAAGTGCACGGAATGCCGCTCGCTGCGGCAGCCGCCGTGCCGTACGGCGGCGCACGCCAGCCGGGCTGGCGCAACGCGCTTGGTTTGGGTCTACTGTCCGCCGACCGTGCCAAGGGAGCGTCGAGAATGAAGTCGTTGAACGCCTGGGTCCGCCTGTTCGCCTCGAGTCTGGCCCTCGCAACCGCGGCGGTCGCCGCAGCGGATACGCCACCGCTGCAACCGGACATTCCGAAGAAGTTCGAGCGCCCGAGCGAGCACGCCGACTTCATCAAGCGCGAGGAAATGATCCCGATGCGCGATGGCGTCAAGCTGCATACCGTCATCGTGATTCCCAAAGGTGCGAAGAATGCGCCGATCGTGCTGACCCGCACGCCTTACAACGCGACCAAGCGCGCGAATCGCAACGACAGCACGAGCATGCTGGCGACGCTGCCGCTCGGCGACGAGGTGTTCTCCACCGACGGCTACATCCGCGTCTTCCAGGACATTCGCGGCAAGTACGATTCCGAAGGCGACTATGTGGTGACGCGGCCACTGCGCGGACCGCTCAACGGCAGCAAGGTTGATCATTCCACCGACGCCTACGACACCATCGACTGGCTCGTGAAGCACGTGAAGGAAAGCAACGGCAAGGTCGGCATGATCGGTTCCTCGTACGAAGGATTCACCGTGCTGATGGCCTTGATCAATCCGCACCCGGCGCTGAAAGTGGCGGTACCGATGAGTCCGATGGTCGATGGCTGGAAGGGCGACGACTGGTTCCACAATGGCGCATTCCGGCAGAACAATCTCGATTACATCGCGGATCAGACCGAGGTGAAGGGCGCTGGCGATCCGATCGCCGACGGTGCCTACGACGACTACGAAACCTATCGACGGCTGGGTTCCACGGGTGACTATGTGCGGCACTTCGGACTCGACGTGCTGCCGTACTGGAAGAAGATCTCGGAACATCCGGCCTACGATGCGTACTGGCAGAATCAGGCGCTCGATACGCTCCTCGCCAGGCAGCCATTGACGGTGGCGACCTTGATCGTCGCCAGTCTGTGGGATCAGGAGGACATGTACGGCGCGGTGCATGCCTATGCGGCGCTGAAGGCGAATGGCGGCAACGAGCGCGTCTTCCTCGCCCTCGGTCCGTGGCGACACAGCGGCGTCAACTACGAAGGCAGCATGCTCGGACCATTGAAGTTCAACGGCGACACCGCGCTGCAATTCCGACGCGACGTGATGAAACCCTTGCTCGACGCCTTCCTGAAAGACGACGCGCCGAAAGCGGACACGCCACCGGTGTTCGCCTACCAGACCGGTACGAATCGCTGGCAGCGGCTCGAGCATTGGCCGCTCGCGTGTGAGCACGGGTGCGCGTCGGTCTCCAGGCCGCTCTACCTCGGCAGCAACTCGACGCTCGCCTTCGACAAGCCGTCCGGCACGCCGACGAGCTACGACGAGTATGTATCCGATCCGGCCAAGCCGGTGCCGTACCTGCCGCGACCGGTTCATTTCGAGGACAGCGCGGCCTGGCAGCGCTGGCTGGTCACCGATCAGCGCTTCATTGCCGACCGTCCCGACGTGCTCGTCTACGAAACCGAGCCGCTGACCGCGCCATTGACGATTGCCGGCGCGCCGATGGTGAACCTGTTCGCGTCGACCAGCGGCAGCGACAGCGACTGGGTCGTCAAGCTGATCGACGTATACCCCGACGAAGTCCCCGCGCAGCCCGAGATGGGCGGCTACCAGCTGCCGATCGCGATGGACATTTTCCGCGGGCGCTACCGCGCAAGCCTCGAACACCCGAGTGCGATTGCATCGAACGAGGTCCAGCCGTATCGCTTCGAACTGCCGAACGCGAACCACGTATTCCTGCGTGGCCATCGCATCATGGTGCAGGTGCAATCGAGCTGGTTTCCGCTGTACGACCGCAATCCGCAGACCTTCGTCGGGAATATATTCTTCGCCAAGCCGGGCGACTACAGGAAGGCGACGCAGCGGATCTACACGGCAGGCGATCACGCCAGCTTCATCGACTTGCCCGTGGTAGCGGCGCCTTAGCGGCAAGCGCGGCCGCACTCCATTGGGAGGGATTGCCATGACCTACGAGCCGGAATGAACGATGGATGCCTTCAGCTATCTGTCGGTGCTGATCTCGATCATCCTCGGCCTTGCGATCACGCAGGTCCTGAAGGGTTTTCGTGGGCTCATGCAGGCGCGCTCGCGGCTGCGCATGTACTGGCCGGCGGTCGTCTGGTCGATACTCGTGCTGGTGATTGCGGTGCAGTCCTGGTGGGCGATGTTCGGATTTCGCCATCGCCTCGACTGGACCTTCTTCGCGTTCTCGATCGTGTTGGCGCAGACGATCACCCTGTATCTGATGGCGGCGCTGGTGCTGCCTGACTTCTTTGGCGAGACGCCGATCGACCTGCGTGACTATTACTACGCCAACCACCGCTGGTTCTTTGCGCTGCTCGTCGTATTGATCCTGATCAGTCTGAGCAAGAACCTGATCCTGACGCCCGACCTGCTCGACAAGCGGGATCTGGGCTTCCATATCGCATTCGGCAGCGGCGCGATGGTCGGCGCGCTCAGTCGCAATGACCACGTCAACGCCTGGCTTGCGGTTCTCAGCGCGATCGGCATCGGCGCCTATATCGCCGTGCTGTTCACGCATCTGACATGAGCCGGCGCTACCCGCGTGCAGGCGAGGACAACGGCTGCCGGTTCACGGCAGCGACCAGCGCATAGCTGACGATCAGCAGCAGAAACCACGAACCCAGTTTGCCGAGTTTCACGGCGGACCATGCATTCGCCTGGTGCGGATAGATCCAGGTGTGCGTCCAGGTGCCGAGGTTCTCGGCGATCCAGATGAACAGCGCGACCAAGAAGAGACCGAGCAGCAACGGCATGCGTCGATGCACATGCCAGATCCGGTAGTGCACCCGGCAGCGACCGAACAGCAGCGCACTGGCGCCGAACAACACGATACGCAGATCGACGAAGCGGTGATGCGTGTAGAAGTTCGTATAGATCGCGAGCGCGAGCAGGCCGAGCGCCCACAGCGGCGGGTGGTGCGTGAGACGGAACTCGAACAAGCGCCAGCAGCGCGTGATGTAGCTGCCGATCGAGGCGTACATGAAACCGGAAAACAGCGGCACGCCGCCGATGCGAAATATCGCCGCCTCCGGATAGATCCACGAACCGACGTCGGTCTTGAACACTTCCATTGCGGTGCCGATCGCGTGATAGATCAGGATCACCTTCGCTTCATCGAGAGTTTCCAGCCGCAGGCGTAGCAGGGCGACCTGCAGCGCGAGTGGGGCGACGAACAGGAAGTCGTAGCGTGTGAGAGCGGCGTCGCGCGGATAGTACAGATGCGTCGCGACGATCAGCGTGACGATCGCGCCGCCAAATACGCAAGCCCAGGCCTGCTTGCAGCCGAAGCGCAGGAATTCGTAGGCGAACGCGCTCGCGCGATGCCGCCTTGCGCGGGCACCGACGCGCGCCTCGATCGCAGCGAAGCGCGCGATCAGCGGCCACGTCGAGGCAGCCGTGGAATCCATGCTTTCGTGGCGCAAGCGCTGCGGCTCCGTGATCGACGCGACAGGACGCGCCCATTGCGGCAGGCGAATGCGGCACCGTTCTGACGATGAAGAGGCGCACTGCGGCGCGCCAGGCGCGGCCGCGATCAGTCGCCGACGAGCCAGCGGTGCAGCACTGCAGAATCGTCGCTGTTGTCGAGCACGTGGAGTGCCGGCGGCCGCGCGGCGAGCTCGCCCGAGCGCGCGACCGTAACGCCGTGCTTGGGACACAGGTCGAGACAGCCGCAGGCGACCACGCGGACGTCCTTGCGGCCTTCGGCCTTGAGCTGGCCGCGCAGCTCGCGACGCAACGCCTTGCGGTCCTGCCGCTTCATGCACTTGCTGCAGATCAGGACCAGCTCTTTCCAGCGCGCCGCGACCGGCGCTTCGACGGGAAGGGTCATGGGAGGAACTCTGCGATGACGGAGCAGGTGATTACGCGTGCGGGCGACTGAGAGCCGCATGAACGCTTCAGTGGCGCACGTGCCCGCGCGACGGTTCGGCAACGTGCGCCGTCGGCGCCAGTGGGCACAGGGCCACGTCGAGCAGGTCGTGCAGCAGGCCCGATCCTGCCAGGCAAGGCCCCATTCCGTGCGCGCGGTATTCGAGAACGCGACCAGCGCGGCGTGCTCCGCCGGTGCGATCACGTTGACCGCGCGGATGCCGCCGATCTCACCCTGGCGTTCGGCCAGCGCGATCGGCGCTGCGCAATGCTTGAGCGTGACGTTGTGGGCGAGCGCGCCGAGCGCGACGTAGCCGAGCTTCGCATCCCCTTGCCGCATTGCCGTCGCCGTCGTCGCCGCGACGAATCGGTCGTCGATCAGCGCGCGATCGAAACGCAGCAGGTCATCGGCGCTGCCGTAGAGAGCAGCGGCCGCACCGAGGCGACCGGCATCGAGCGCCGGCGCGCGCGCGCCTTCGGCGGTGAAGCCGACGACGTTGCCGGCCGTGCCGCTACCGGAATGCGCTATGCCAAGCGTATGCAGGGCAAGTGGCTTGGCGATGCGCGCGGCAATGAGCTCGGCGTAGCTCGCGTCGTTCACGCGTTCGAGGATCGCGCTGAGCACGAGGTCGTCGCAGAGGGTGTACTCGTAGTGATCGCCGGGTGCGCACTTCGGCGCTTCGACGCAGACACGCAGTGCGGTTTTCGTCGCCGCGGACTTGCCTTCGCCGCGATAGAACGCCGGCACGTCCTTGCTGTCGGCTGGCGTATCGTCCGGGTTGGCGAGGCCGGCGGTGTGCAGCAACAACTGGCTCAGCGTGATGCGGGCCACTGCCGCGCTGCCAAAACCGGGCAGATACTCGGCCAGCGTGCCGTCCAGACGCAGGCGGCCGCGTTCGACTTCCTGCATCACGAGCACGGCGGTGACCTGCTGCGTCAGCGAACCCCAGCGCCACACTTCCGCCGGCATATGCGCCTGCTCGGTGACGCGGTCGGCAAGGCCGATCGCGCGCCGGTAGATCACGTCGTCGCCGCGACCGACCAGCACGACGCCATCGAACTCGCCAGCGTCATGCGCCTTGCGCACCTGCGCTTCGAGCGCGCCCGCAGTCGAGGATGCCGCAGCTGACGGCGAAGGTGTGGCTACTGCGAGCAACGCGACCAACGCGCAGCTTGGTTTCAGATTCATCAACATGTCGGTGAGATCACGCGAGGACGTGCGTGCCGGCGCTGCGGCGCGCCAGTACGGCCGGCCAATTTCCGCCCTGCACGCGAGCGGAGTACGCTGCGCCATTCTCCTGCGGAGCACGTCGACATGGCCACCAATTCGCCCACGCTCGCGGTGTTGATCGATGCGGACAATGCGCAGCCGGCTGTCGTCGAAGGTCTGCTCGCCGAGATCGCGAAGTACGGCACCGCGACGGTCAAGCGTGCCTATGGCGATTGGACCGGCCCGCAGCTGAAAGGCTGGAAGGAAGCGCTGCTGAAGCACGCGATCCAGCCGATCCAGCAATTCCGCTATACGACCGGCAAGAATGCGACCGACTCTGCCTTGATCATCGATGCGATGGATCTGCTCTATGGCGGCAAGCTCGGCGGCTTCTGCATCGTTTCGAGCGACAGCGACTTCACGCGCCTCGCCGCACGCGTGCGCGAGGCCGGTCTGGTCGTCTACGGCTTCGGCGAGAAAAAGACGCCGGCGCCGTTCGTGTCGGCCTGCGACAAGTTCATCTACACCGAGATCCTCGTCGCCAAGGACAGTGATTCACCGACGCTGGCTCGACCGATCGCGTCGCTGACGCAGGACAAGCGTCTGATTGGTTTGCTGCGCAACGCCGTCGACGCCTCGTCGGACGACTCCGGCTGGTCGTTTCTGGGAATGGTGGGCAACAACATCGCCAAGCAGGCGCCGGATTTCGACTCGCGCAACTACGGGTACCAGAAACTCAGCGAGCTGATTGCGGCCAGCGGGCTGTTCGAGGTCGAAAAACGCAAGACCGGCGACGGCTCGACGACATCGATCCACGTGCGCAACAAGCGCCGCGGCGGCAGCAAGAAAGTGGACAGCTGACGGCTCGAGCTAGTCGTTCGCAGCGAAGTGCAGATCGTCGACCGCGCTGTCGTCATGCGCTTGCTGCTGGCGCAGGCGTTCGACATTCGAGAGCGGACGGGTGCGCTTGCGGCCGAAGTCCGGCAGCAGCGCACGTACCTGGCCAATCAAACCGGGTTTTGCGATCAGCATCGGTGTCGTCGCGATCGTGGCATCCGGCTTTGCCGGCGGAATGCTGGATGGATAGCCGCTGCGCATGCGCAAGGCCCAGTCCTCGACTTCGCGCTTGGCCTCCTCCAGCGTATCGAACAGTTCGAGCTGGCGTGCCGGCAACGGACGTTCCCACCAGGTCAGCGCGAACTTGCCCGACCACGGGCCCGACACTCCGGCCACCGCCTTGTCGCCGATATGCGCAATCGCGACGATGCCGTCGTAGCGCGTGCGCCATTCGAGCTCGTGGCGTGAAGAATCAGCCTCGGCGCGCTCGTACGGCACGTGCATATCGTTCGTCATCGGAAAGACTTCGGCGGTGGCGAGGTGCAGGGTCATGGACTCGTAAAAGCAAGTGACGTGCCAAGCCGCGCACAGCGACTGCGGCGGTGCCAGTACACAATGGCACAGTGTGGAAATGCCAAACTTTGGCACTTTCGGCGCAGACGTGATGGATTGGAAGGAGGCTTGACCTCGTCTTCACGGACATGAATGCGCCGGGCCAGGAGCCAATCGACCCGGCAGCCAACCGCAATCTTCTCCGGCGCCTCGCGCCGTGCCATTTGCACCGTCCCATGTGTTCGCTTCAGCATGTTCGTGGTCGGTCGATTTCAGATCGAGGCCGACGCGCAGCAATGAGCGAACGCGAGCGATGACAGGCAGCCGCAGCGGAAACACAGCTCGCACTTCGCCACGATCGGCGCAGACCGCCTTCTGCGAGACCTTCCCAAACGTACGCCCGCCGCTTGCGCGGCAATGCACCCGGTCGCGGCATGACGCCATATCGCAAGGTGATTTTTCGCAAACTGCAAGAAGCGGCAAGCTTCCGCCGACATGTTTGCGCTAGGCTGAAAATAGACAGGGGAGGGCGCCCGGCGAAGAGAAGCCGCTGCGCACGACCGCATGCCACGGGGAGAAAACGGAATGCATTCATATCGGTTATTGCCGTTGCGCGGGCTGCTGTCCGGCTTGCTGATCACTACGTTTTCGATGGCCGCCGTGGCGCAGGAGACGCCACCCGCTGCGGCGGATCAGAAACCGCCTGCGAGTGCCGGCACCGATCAGCTCGAACAGATCACCGTAACGGGTTCGCGCATCCCGCGCGCGGAAGTCGAAGGCCCTTCGCCGGTGACGGTCATCAAGGGAGCGGATATCGATACGGGCGGATTTCGCAGCGTGTTCGACGTACTCAGTTCGGTCACCCAGAATACCGGGCTCGTACAGGGGGAGGATTTCGGCAGCACGTTCACACCCGCTGCGAACGTGATCAATCTGCGCGGGCTCGGCCCCAACCATACGCTGGTGCTCGTCAACGGGCATCGCGTCGCCGACTATCCCGTGGCCTATAACGGTTCGGTCAATGCCGTCGATCTGGCCAACATCCCAAGTGTGATGGTCGACAGGATCGAAATCCTCAGTGGCAGTGCTTCGGCCATCTACGGCTCCGACGCGATCGCCGGTGTCGTCAACATCATCCTCAAGCAGAAGCACGAAGGCGTCGACCTCACAGTGAGAGTCGGCAGCACGCAGCAGGGCGGCGGCGACAACCAGCGGATCCAGCTGATCGGTGGCGGTAGCTGGGGTGATCTCAGCGGGGTATTCGGCGTCGAACTGACCAATCGCGACTCGATCTGGTACGGCGACCGTGCGCTGACGAACACTTATTCGCGCTACGCATCACCCGATGATGTGCCGCCCGCGATGTTCGCGATCCGTGACCCCGCTTCGGGCGACTACTACGATCTTCCGGGCACCGGTTGCGCCGGACTCGGCCGCTTGATGCACGGCAGCCTGACTACCGTGAACAGCGCGAACTACAACGGTTCGTACTGCAGCAGCGATCAATACTTCAGCAATCGCACGATCCAGACTCAGAAGAAGCTCGCGACGGGCTATGCCAGCCTGCAGTACGCATTGACCGACAGCGTCCAGCTGTTCGGTGATTTCATGTTCGGCTTCTCGGACATCAGGAACAACGTGCGTGGGGTGAGCTGGTCAGCACCCGGCGGCGCGTTCTGGAACGATGCAACCGACAGGCTGGAGACCTGGACGCGAGTGCTGACACCGGAGGAGATCGGCGGCAAGAATGCGAGCGACAACACCTATCTGCAGCGCGCCTACAACGTGACCGGCGGAATCAAGGGTGTCCTCGGCAGCTCGGACTGGCACTACGAAGTCGCCGTCAATCGTTCCGACTACACCAGCGATCAAGGGCGCATTCGCCTGCTCGCGGGCATCGACTCTTTTTTCCTCGGTCCGCAGACCGGAACCCACGATTTCGAAGGCGACGAGTTTCCTTCCTACAATGCCGATCCCAATCGCCTGATCACGCCGTTGACGCCGGCTGAATTTCGCGACCACAGTGCCCGATCGGTGGAACGCGACAAGGCGTGGACGGAAGATGTGAGCGCGACCTTCAACGGTGACCTGTTCCAGCTGCCAGCGGGCCCGCTCGGTTTTGCGGGAGTCGTCGAAGCCGGTCGCCAGGGCTACCGCAATGTGCCGGATCCGCGCATCAATGCGGGCGACTACTGGAACTTCAGCAGTGCGCAAATCAACGACGGCACGCGCAATCGCTACGCGGCTGGTGTGGAACTGAATGCACCGATCGTCTCGCAAGTGATCGCGACTGCCGCGGCACGCTACGACCGCTACACATACGCCGGCCAGGAAATCGGCAAGAGCACCTACAATCTTGGGCTCGAATACCGTCCGATCGAGAGCTTGCTGCTGCGTAGCACCTATGCGACATCGTTCCGTGCGCCGGACATGAACTACCTGTTCGCCAAGAACACCGTCGGATATGAGCCGGGCGACACCGACTACTACCAGTGTCGATTGCAGGGCCAGCCTTACAACAGCTGCGACGTACAGTACAACATGAACTTCAGCTCGTCCGGCAACACGGAACTGAAGCCGGAGCGTGGTCGTTCCTTCACCTACGGATTCGTCTGGTCGCCGACCAGCAGCTTCGATTTTCAGGCCGACTACTACCGCATTCGCATCAGTGACGAAGTCACGAATCTCGATTCGGATCAATTGTTGCGCACGGACGCTGACTGCCTGCTCGGAGTCACGCCCGACGGCACGCCGGTCGATCCGGGATCCCAGCTCTGTCGCGACGCACTGGCTCGCGTCATTCGCAATCCTGGCAGCGCGCCGGTAAATGCCAATCAAGTCACCAACCTGCTGCTCAATCCGATCAATGCCGCGAGCGAACGAACGCAGGGGATCGATCTCAGCGCCAACTTCCGCTGGAACACGGATCGCTACGGAAAATACCGGTTGCACGCCGCCTTCACGCACGTGCTGCAGCACGAATACCAGCAGTTCCCCGGCGATCCGGTTTACGACTACCTCAACGACCTGTTCTACCAATCGGACTGGCGAACCAAGTCGAATGCCTCCATCAGCTGGAGTCTCGGAGCATGGAGTGCGACGTTGGACGGCACCCGCTATGGGCGTATCCCAAAAAATGACTATAGCGGGCTGCGCAGTTCCTATACGTTGTTCAACGGCAGCGTCGGTTACCAGCTGGGCGATCGTGCCGAGGTGTTGTTCATCGTGAACAATTTGCGTAACTCCTCGCCGGTCGACAAGAGTGCCGGCTGGCCGAACTATTCGGCCGGTTGGTACGACGCCTACGGACGTCAGTGGTGGGTGCAGTTCGACTACCATTTTGGTGCCGGCAAAGCATCGGGTTGATCCGTTGATTCGGGTCTTTACGCGGACGATGACGCGCAGTCGCGGTGTGCTCGGCTAAGCTGAGGCGTGCGGCCGTGTGGGCCGCTCCCTCCAGAATAGTCCGATGACTCCCAATGCCCTCGTGCCCGCCGCCTTCGCGGTGCTGATCGCCTTCAGCCTGTACCGGCGCTTCCGTCGCTTGTTCGGCCGCCAGCCGGTGCAGCCGACGCGGATCAAGTTCCGTATTGCGCTGCTGTTGTTCGCCGGCGCCTTCGTGCTGCTGCGTGGCCTGCTGCAGATGGACGTGGCGCTCGCCGCGGCGGCGGGACTTGCCGGCGGCATCGCGCTCGCGTTTCTCGGCCTCAGGTGGACCGTCTTCGAGGCGACGCCGCAGGGCCGCTTCTATACGCCGCACAGCGCGATCGGTCTCGTCCTGTCGGCGCTGCTGATCGGTCGTCTCGCCTATCGCTTCATCGTGCTCTATCCAGGATTTCAGGCCGCGCAGCAGGCCGGCTCGGCCAATCTGTTCGAAGGCTTGCAGCACAGTCCGTTGACCTCGGCGACGCTGGCGCTGGTCATTGGCTATTACGTGACGTATTACCTCGGCGTCCTCCGGCGCAGCGATTCGATACCTGCTGCTGCCGCCATCGAGGTCGATCCACGCTGAGACGACCGGCGCCTTGAGCCGCGCCGCGCGGCCCCCATCTCGGCGGCATGCTCGATACCGATACAGATTTCCGCGCCGACGAGGCGCCCTTTCAGCCCGACGCGAATGCGTCGTCGTCGCCAAACGCCGAACAGGCCGCGCTGGATGCCTATTCGCGGGTGGTCACCGACGTCGTCGACGCGGCTGCGCACGCCGTCGTCGCGATCACGGTCGCCGACCGCAGCGATGACAGTGGCCGCGCGCTGCCGGGTGGCGGCGGCTCCGGTTTCCTGTTCACGCCGGACGGCCTGATCCTGACCAACTCGCATGTCGTTCACCGCGCACGTCGCATCGAGGTGATGACGACCGCGGGGCAGACCTTCGCGGCCGATCTGCTCGGCGAAGATCCGCATACCGACCTCGCCTTGCTGCGCGTGTCGTCGGCGCAGCCGCTGCCGATTCTTCCGCTCGGCTCGGCGCGCGCGATCCGTGTCGGCCAGCTGGTCGTCGCGATCGGCAATCCGCTCGGCTTCGCCTGCACGGTGACGGCTGGCGTGGTCAGCGCCCTCGGGCGCAGCCTGCGCGCGACCGGCGGACGACTGATCGAGGATGTGATCCAGACCGATGCGGCATTGAACCCCGGCAACTCCGGTGGCCCATTGCTCGATGCGGGCGGACGCGTGATCGGCGTCAACACCGCGATTATCGCCGGCGCGCAGGGTATTTGCTTCGCCACTTCGATCGATACTGCGAACCAGGTCGTCACCGAACTGATGCGGCACGGCCGCGTGCGGCGCGCTTCACTCGGCCTCGGTGCGCAGAACCTGCGGTTGCCGCGACGCTATGTGCGCTATTTCGAGCTCGAGTCCGAATCGGCCGTGCGCGTGATGGAGATCGTACAGGGCGGTCCGGCCGCGCGCGCCGGTTTCGAAACCGGCGATACCATCATCGCATTCGGCGCGCAGTCGATCGACGGCATTGATGCGCTGCATCGCGCATTGAATGCCGAGGCGATCGGGCGCGATGTCGTCATCGGTGTGCTGCGGCGCGATCGCAGGCTGGACCTGCGCGCGACGCCGAACGAACTGATGGGTTAGAGCGCCAGCCTCAACGTGCTTCGATGCGGATCGCCGTCTTCACCGAATTGGCGATGAAGCAGCGCTCGTGCGCGTCCTCGTGCAATGCGTTCGCCGCCACCGCATCCGGCGCATGGCCGGCGGCGTAGGCGATCAAAGGACGTAGCACGACCTCGGTGATCGCATGCCGCTGCGGTGCGATGCGCGTCATCGTGCCGATGGCTTCGTCTTCGTAGCGATCCACCACGAAACCGCGTTCGGCTGCGAGCGACAGGAACCACAGCATGTGGCAGCTGGAGATCGCAACGACGAAGGCTTCCTCCGGATCCACACCGGCCGGGTCCGACCACGGCGCCGGCACCACGTGCGGGGAAGGTGATGCGGCGACCACGGCGCCGCCATCGAAGCGCCATTCGTGTCGGCGCGAATAGTGGCCTTGGGCGAAGTCGGCGTCGCCGCGTTGCCAGTGCACTGTAGCGGTATGTTCGCTCATGCTCGGGTTCCGCAACCGCAGGGGCAGGCATGCTAGCGCTTGCACGGCGTTCGCGCAGGGGCCATTGCCGGACCCACCGTCGGTGCCATACGCGGTTGCAGCGAAACGTTGCGCCGATTGCGGCAATTCGTCACTCCGACCCGCGGCCGCGCGCACGGCGTTTGCGCGCGCCGGCCGCTCCGGCTGTAATGGTCAGCCGTGTTTCCCATCCTGGAGCGTTCCGATGTCCATCGTCCGCATGAGCGATCTCGATCTGGCCGGCCAGCGCGTGTTGATCCGCGAAGACCTCAACGTGCCGATCGAGCAGGGGCGCATCACCTCGGAAACACGCATCCTGGCAGCGCTGCCGACGATCCGGCTCGCGCTGGACAAGGGTGCCGCCGTGATGGTGACCTCGCACCTCGGGCGGCCGCAGGAGGGTCAGTGGAGCGTCGACGACTCGCTCGCACCTGTTGCGCAGCGCCTGGGTAAGTTGCTCGGACGCGACGTGCCGTTGATCAAGGACTGGGTCGATGGCGTCGACGTTGCACCGGGCCAGCTCGTATTGCTCGAGAACTGCCGCATGAATGTCGGCGAAGGCAAGGACGACGAAGCCTTGTCGAAGAAGTATGCCGCGCTGTGCGACGTGTTCGTGATGGACGCGTTCGGTACCGCCCATCGTGCTCAGGCTTCGACCCATGGTGCGATCCGCCATGCGAAGGTCGCTGCCGGCGGTCCCTTGCTGATGGCAGAGCTCGATGCGCTGGCAAAGGCGCTCGAGCAGCCCGCGCGACCGTTGCTCGCGATCGTCGCCGGCTCCAAGGTATCGACCAAGCTGACCTTGCTCGAAAACCTGATCGGCAAGATCGATCAGCTGATTGTCGGCGGCGGCATCGCGAACACGTTCATCGCCGCGGTCGGCCACAAAGTCGGCAAGTCGCTGGTCGAGATGGATCTGCTCGACACCGCCCGGCGAATCATCGCCGAGGCCAAGGCGCGCGGCGCCGATGTACCGATTCCGAGCGACGTCGTCGTCGCGACGGCGTTCGCGGCGGATGCTCCGGCGACCGTGAAGAAAGTGGACGAGGTCGGTGACGCGGACATGATCCTCGATATCGGCCCGGACACCGCCAGGCGCTACGCGGAACTGATCGCCAAGGCCGGCACCGTCGTCTGGAACGGCCCCGTCGGCGTGTTCGAGTTCGACGCGTTCGGCGGTGGCACGAAGACACTGGCGCAGGCGATCGCGGCATCGTCCGCGTTCTCGATCGCCGGCGGCGGCGACACCTTGGCCGCGATCGAAAAGTATGGCGTCGCCGACCAGATCTCCTACATCTCGACCGGCGGCGGCGCGTTCCTCGAATTCCTCGAAGGCAAGGAGCTGC